>NZ_JBPXRO010000035.1:0-55279 GCF_051842875.1 Neobacillus sp. C211 | reverse complement strand
TTAAAGACAACCTGAAAAGGTTGTTTTTTTATTTTTCAACGTATATGTATGGTGTTCACTGTAGTTATTAATATAACTGAGCATTAGTTTACTCCATTGTCCTATGTAGATCCTACTTTTTAAATATTATAAAGGCCGCTTTTTGTTTTCGATAATATACAATTTCCATTATATGTCCGAAAGTTCCAGTCAACAATCCTATTACAAGTCCATTAAAGACAGGGAAATCTAGAAATCTAATGACCGTAAAATGTCTGATAAAGCTAGAGTCATGCCAAAATAATCCGAAATCCATTCCTAATACCATTCCGATAAAGAAGCCAGACAAATATGTCCTGTGGTCAACATCTTTACCGACCATTCTATTATTATTGGCTATTGCATAATTGAATGCCTGCCAAATTCCATAACCATATAGTGAGGGGTAAAATAACGCCCAACTATAATCAATCACATGATGGGCTGAATTAATATCTCCCATAAAGGAATCAATGAGAGAAATATTTAGGTTTGAATTCAAATTCACTATAAATTCCAAGCCAATCAACACAGCGCCAACAATATAATCTTTATTGTAAAATTGTCCGAAGCCTGGTAAAACACACGACCATAACATAGCAGCAAATGGAGATTTATATTGTCGACTTTGTCTCATGGTGCTATTTCCCCCAAAAGAGTATGTTACTATAATTTCTGCATAGTAAGTCTAATCTCCTTTATTTGTCCATTTTTTGGTAAAAAGGTCATATACCACTATTATAAATTAGGTAGGAATGACCATGGGGACGGTTTGTGTAGTCGACTGGGAATCCCATCTGGCTGATGATTGGAATCAACTGTTCCACTTTCTCTCCCCCTTCTATAATTAATAAAAAGAGGCCGGATTCATCATGAATCCAGCCTCTCTCCCTTATTAGGCAATTACGTAATCTGTCACATTTCGGTCGATGACTCTTGCTCCTTTTGCAGCTACAAACTTGCCACTGGCCGTTGTGAAAACTTCAGATGCAATAATCTGCGCCATCGATAATTTTACAACTTCTTCATCGATCGGCTCTTTAGGGTTATCGACGGAAAGATTTGCCGTCTTTCCAAACTCTGTGGTAAATTGCAATTCTAATGTTTTTACCATTTCTTTCACCTCCACTCCCTTTATTATTTCGTTAGACTATTAACCTAGAATCGCGGAGCTGTCATTTCGCTCCACTTTGTTTAGCGGGTCATTGCATAGAGCAGCTACTGCTAGTGCCGCTTGCGATAGTTGATCTGCGGTAGCAGCCTTTGTGATATTGCTAAACGTTTTTGCTTTGAGGATGGGATTTCCTTCGTCATCCATGCCCGCTTCAAACACGATGCGAAGCTTCGTAACCTCTAATAATGCTTGTGCCATTATCTCTCACCACCTTTCACCTTCTATATATAGGAAAGTCGGTAAAAAGGACAGGGTAGGGAGAAGAAGATTTTAATTGGTGGTCGAAGATTAATAGTTTTTAGTTGAAAAATGCCCTCGTGCTTTTACTGTGTTCTTGGTATTTCTTGTTTACGAATCCGAAGAAAGAAATAAAAATGTACCTAAATAGGCGGAATCCAACAATCAACCTCATTTATACTTCTGATGTTCTTCGTAGTAATCTTAATTGCCAAGGTAACCAAAAGCCAAAAACAATAATGAATACAGGGATAGACCACCAAGTATGCCATCCTTTTAACTTCATATATCCAACTTGAACAAGCATCCATTCAGATAGGGCAGACAAGAGGGTAAAAAGGGTAACATATATCCATTTCTTTTCCTGTTTCAAATAGTTAAGAAATATTACAGCATAACAGGAAGGGATGATACCCATACTTATCAAATCACCGATTCCTTCTTGCTTTGGATCACGACCTAGATCAAATACATCAAAGTAATTTAACATAAAGAACACATCTATTATTATTGCTACAAATCCAATCGTACCAAAGATAAAATAAATTTCTCTCCAACTTAATCGTTTTGGCATAAAAAGCATATAAAGCAAAGAAATAATCCCCAAGATAATAGGGAACCATATGCCTTTAGCTGATAAATCCAAGTTTTGGATGAACTTTTCCATAATATATATCTCCTTTATTCTTTAAAAAAAAGGTGTTTATCGGAACCCACATATCTCAAAAGATAATTGTTATTTTTTGAAAAATCCACACAAAAATGCACCAGAGGGATTGGATAATTTCGGTAAATATTGCTGGAAACTTTGTTTTTGGGAATAAGTTTTGGTTCTAGAAACTACGGTTTACGTTTATGGTACTGTTCTTGTTCAACGAAGCAGATTTAAGTAAATAATAAAAAAGGGACTAATTTAAGCATTAGTCCCTTTTTCATTGATGGACTTCATAGGTGTTCCATATGTATTTTCTCCCTATTTTGGGGATATTATTCCTTGATGGATTTAATAGGAGGAAAGTTCTATGGAAAATAATCACGATCATATTAAGTTAACAGCTGGTGAGCTTGCGGTTTTATGGGGTTCTTATATGAATGATTCGTTAGGTATTTGTACGATTTCTTATTTTTTAAAGGATGTGGAAGATCCAGATATTCGTTCTGTTTTAGAGTATGCTTCGGATTTGGCAAAAAAACATATTGAAGTCGTAACGGATATTTTTAAAGAAGAAAAAATCCCTATTCCAATGGGGTTTACAGAACAAGATGTTAATTTGGACGCTAAAAGGCTTTATCCAGATACGTTTATGCTTTACTACATTCAAAATATGGGAGCAACAGGGATAAATAGTTATAGTGTAGCCCTGCCCAATGCAGCTAGAATGGATATTCGTGAGTTTTTTACATCTTGTATGGGTTCATCCTGTGAACTTTATAATCGGGCATCGAATGTTCTTCAGGAAAAAGGTCTTTTTATCCGTTCTCCTTATATTCCTTATCCGAGCCAAGGTGAATTTGTTCATAAACAGCATTTTTTAGCAGGATGGATGGGGGAGCAAAGACCTTTAACAACGATTGAAATTTCAAATTTATTTTTTAATTTGTACAGAAATTCGCTTGGAAGTGCTTTGTTAACAGGCTTTTCTCAAGTTGCTCAGTCTAAAGAAGTTCGCCGATATATGGTCCGTGGCGCTGAAATTTCAAGTCATCATAGTGCCGTTTTTGCTAAATTTTTAACGAATGATAATCTTCTTTCTCCAATGACTTGGGATATCATGCCGACAACATCAACAGAATCGCCGTTTTCTGATAAATTGTTGATGTTTCACTCAATAGCACTGAATAATGCAGGAATAGCGTATTATGGTACAAGTTTAGGAGGAGCTGCAAGAAAAGATCTGGCAACTGCTTATAATCGTTTAATATTAGAAGTAGGAGAATTCGCAGTGGATGGAGCAAATATTATGATTGATAACGGGTGGTTAGAAAAGCCTTTTTCAGCACCTGATAGAAAAGACTTGGCAAAAGGTTAGAACGATGTGGTATCTTTTGAAAGATTATTAAGGAGTATTGCCCTCATTGGATTTGGGCAGCCCTTTAAGGATTTTCTCGAATCCTCGATACCACAGTTTAGGTTTATAATATGTTTCAATAGCTTTACTTATTGGGTCTACTAAGCGTTCAATCATTCAACTTATTCAAAGATATGGAAATAGATATGTCTAACAGGGGAAAGATACGACCTTGAAGTTTAGTGTGGAAGTGTACTCCTTCCAGACTAAACTTCAAGGCTAGTAAGAGAAAGCGCGATAGGGATGAAAGACAGACTAGTTGCCTGATGAAGAGACTGCTAAATCACAGGATCTATTACTACCCAAAGAGGGTAATTCAAGTTCTTAAATCCCGTAGCTATGAATACATGTAAACAACAATAAAAGGTGCATTCCTTCAGCATTTTTTAAGTTGATACTATATATAAGTGAAGGTTAATTGAAGAAGGGAATTAAAAAGAGGATGCAGTGCATACTGTATCCTCTAATCTTTTGCTGCACGCAGTAGTCCGTTGTAGGTGCAGCATTACCAGAAAATGATGGTATTCATGAGCAATTCTGGAGTCAAGTCCAACTGCAACAAGTGAATACTCAAGGTGTTTCTAAATTATTTCTCTCATTATTTCTCTAGTATTTTTCCGTAAAAAGTCCTACTCCTAATGGAATATTATAAATTTAAAAGCTACAGCTACAAAAGAATCTGGAATTGAGGGATTTAAGACTTATTGATCTAAATCTAAACTTCTTTAGTTATATCATACTTTAACAATTGTCGATGGTCATAAAATTTCTCAAAAATAATACCCATTAAATAGAAAAATAATAAACCAAAACAAATGTGAATGAGTGTAAATTTAACTCCAAATGATGCGAATTCATATACAATAACTGGTAATTTCGCAGTTGTCCAAACTCCTAAAAAAAATACAATGTACCGTATGCTTGCCCCTTTTCTTAATAAAAGTGCCGCAATTGGAAAAGCTACGTAGAGTGGACCAGCTGCAATTACTCCTAATAATAGGGAGAACAAAATGCCATAGATGCCGGATTTCCTTCCCATATATCTAATTAGTGTTTCTTTCTCCACCCATTTGTCAAGCAAACCTACGAATATTAAGACAGGAGGGAGTAGAAACAGCATATCTAAAATGCTTTTTTCTGTTAATTGAAACGCGTTCCATCCCACCGATTGGTTTATAAAAGTAAGGATAATGAGCCCAAATAATAAAATGAAAAAGAAACGATATCTTTTTAATTCAATCATCCCATCACCACCCAAATAATATATGGAAATATTAGGGACATTAACACTGCAGATGCATTGCGAGAATAGGCAAAACTTCGCCCAAATATCTTTTGTTCCATAGGTAAAGTTGTGATTCCTACTGACATTAATGTAGACATTAATACAGCTACTTGAGGTAGTCCTGCACCATTTTGGACTAATGTATGTCCAAGAGGAAATACAACAAAGCTTGGAACTAGTGCAATAGATCCAATTAATGCTGAATAAACAATACCTATCAATCCAGACTTTTCTCCAATGATTGAAGAAATTAAGGATGGAGTTAATATAGATAGTGATAGTCCAACGAAAAGCATAATTGATAACATGTCAGGTATAATATTACGAAAGCTTTTCCATGACTTTAATAGAGCATCTCTTGTTTTATTTCGATCTTTTATAAAAGAAATACTGAGAAGAATAATAGCCATAACGTAAAGGATAGCACCATTAATCATGATTAGACTCCTTCCATTTTTTGTATTTATTTAAGAAAAATGATAAGTTCTTCATTTTTTCTTCGATATCTATTTGAAAATCTTCTAATTTTCTTTTTCCAACTGTAGTAATTTTGTACATTTTTATAAGCTTATCTTGATCAGATCTGTCCAAATAAGACTCAACAGCACCTTCTTTCTCTAATGTTTTTAATGTGCGATATAAGATGGCACTATCAATAGGATTGATGGGAAGCTCTTCTTCACATTTCTGCAGAAGTTTCCCTCCATAGCTATCTTCCTCTGTTAAAAACAGCAGAAGAAATGCACCTGTATGTCTCCCTGTATGTTTCATGAAATATATAACCTCCTAATTTAAATGTAAAATTTTTTTCGGCAACACTTTACTGTTAATAACAGTATACTGTCATCGACAGTAATATGTCACTGACAGTATGTCCTTTTTTAAAAATTTTTTGTTCAATTTTTCAGTTCAGCTTTGGTAGGGTTAGTTGGATGGTGGCTTAAGAATGGAATGTCTATTAGTAATTGTTATGTTTGGAATGGGCCTGACACTCGAGCTATCGGATTTTAAAGAAGTATTTAGAAGACCGAAAGAAGTGGCGCTTGGGGTCATCGGTCACTTTATCATTATGCCGTTACTTGCCTTTTTATTGGCGGTCGGACTCCATTTACCTGAAGAAGTTGCTGTAGGTGTCATTTTAGTAGGATGCTGTCCAAGCGGAACTGCTTCCAATGTTATGGTGTTTCTAGCAAGAGGAAATGTGGCACTTGCCGTTGCAATTGCCTCAGTTTCTACGATTCTTGCACCAATTGTTACACCATTGCTTATTCTTCTGTTTGCGAGCAAATGGGTTGATGTCAGTGTTGCTTCCTTATTCCTTTCGATTGTACAAGTTGTCATTGTTCCATTAGCAGCTGGCTTTATCATTAAAAAGTTCTTTGGCAAACAGGCAAAAGCCGGTGCAAAAGCATTGCCGCTTGTTTCCGTTATTGCGATTGTGTTAATTGTATCTGCTGTCGTAGCAGGCAGCGCGACCAAAATTGCTGAATCGGGTCTACTTATTTTTGGTGTAGTAATCCTTCATAATCTGCTTGGCTTCTTCCTAGGCTTTTTCTTTGCCCGTTTATGCGGGATGGACCTTGCAAAACAAAAGGCTGTAGCAATGGAAGTTGGTATGCAGAATTCGGGCTTGGGAGTCGCTATCGCTACCGCTCATTTCTCGCCTTTGGCGGCAGTACCAAGTGCCATTTTCAGTGTCTGGCATAATCTATCTGGCTCCGTTCTCGCTAATATTTTCAGCCGGATGAAAGAAAAGGATCAAAATGATCAAAGTAGTAAACAAGCAGTCTGATCCTGAAGACCATTCGCCTAAATTTAATAGAATAGAAGAGAAAAACCACCTTTTAAGATTTTAAAAGGTGGTTTTTCTATGCTTGGGGAAAGGGGACAATGTCCCTGTTCCTATTTTACTGTAATCATCCGCTTCACTACTGTCGTGTTTTGGGATTTATCAGTAACAGTGTACGTTATTGTATAGGAACCTTTTTTCTTTGGATTAACCGTTCCTGTAACTTTTATCTGACTGGTTAAACTGCCATCTAAATTGTCTTTTGCGGTTACCCCTGTTTTCGGATTGAAGGAAGATTTGTAACGAATGGTTATATTTTTAGCCCCAGAAATGACTGGTTTTGTACTATCAATCGTGATTTTTCTCGTAACAGTGATAACGTTCTTTGAATTATCAGTGACCGTGTACTTTAATGTATAAGTACCCTTTTTCTTTGTATTAACGGTGCCGCTGACTGTTATTTTACTAGTCAAATTACCGTCAATATTATCGCTCGCCGTTACACTTGCTCTTGGATTAAATGAAGAATTTAGTCTAATTGTTTTGTTGGTGGCACCTAAAATGACAGGTTTCACATTATCATAAACAGTTACTCTTCTTTTAACTGTAGTCACATTAATAGACCTGTCAGCTACATTGTAAATTAAATCGTACGTGCCTAATTTCGTCGTATTAACCATACCCGTCACATGAATAGCACTTGTGATATCACCATCTACATTATCTAATGCTTTCACACCTGTTAAAGCATTAAAAGTGGATTTGATCGGAATAGATTTGCTTGTGGCACCTGTAATGACAGGTTTCACCGTATCCTTTATTATATAAGCTGAAGAAACATATCCTCTCATCTTATGGTCTTCGGTTAAAACAGGGTACCAAACAAATTGATTTGTAGAGTCATAAGTAAATTCTCCGTCAATGATCAATGCTGTATTTTTAGGTAAGGTTTTGAGAATTGAAGTACCTGGTGCTTCTCGCAATTTAACACCGTCCGCCGTCGTTACCACACGGTTTCCAACTTTAAAAAAATAAGCGGAGTTGTGTACTTGATCAGTTAGTGTGTATTCCAACCTATTAAACTTAATGCTTTCAGTGCTATCACGATCATATTGAAAATCAGATGTGCTAAATGGGTATTGTGCTAGTTTTGTATCATCTAAATAACTTTGAGCTTCTAATTTAGCAAAAACTTGTTCTTGATAAGCATCCTTATTTCTTTCACCGGTCTCTTGTTTAAGCGGACTGTTCACAGGTTTTGTCCCGTTGTATGCGAAAACAGGGAAATACCAATTTTCAATCACCTGGCGTCCTGCCCCTTTGATTTTCGGCAAATCCGTTCGTGTATACATACTGCTAAGGACTCTTACACCGGCCTCGATATTATAGACGATATCGTTTTTCAACTTCTCCTCGTAGTATTCATCTTGATTGGTAAGCTGCATGAGACCGATACCACCATCTGGAGAAACAACAGGTTCACCCGCATCATCAAACTGCTCCCAGTTCCCATTTTCCTGTGTAGCCACGGCTTTTACTACTTCGGGAGGTATGTCCGCTTCTACTGCTGCATTCGTAAGTAAGCAGTTCATTTGCTGAAAAGTCGGGTTGACGTTCGGTTTAATCCCACCGCATTTGGCGGATAAATCTGACTCTGCAGAAGCGTTCACATTGAACAAACTAATAGTTAAACAGGTTAATATTCCTACTTTGAATAAGGGGATCTTCACGAAACAAAACTCCAGTCTATGAATATCTTTGTCTAGTATTATCATAACATGGTGACTAGTAATTTTGAATGGACGCCGCTGTCAAGATTTGTTATTTTTAGAACGATGACCTCGGAATATAGAATATGAAGAAAACAGAACAGTATGAGGGTTTGCTGTTTTCTTTTTTAAAGGAAGTGTATCTGATGACTTCAGGTTATAAACCCGCCGTGCATTTTAATCATGTCAATTATTCACTTGATGGAATCCATATTTTAAAAAATATTACGGGATCTTTCCCCGAAGGTTGTATTACCACTTTAGTGGGGCCTTCAGGAGCAGGGAAAACGACTTTGCTCAAATTATGTAATGGGTTGCTATCACCTGGTGCGGGAGAAATTCAAATCAAAGGTAACATTATCTGCAGCTATGAACCCGTGGAATTACGCAGGCTTGTGGGGATTGCACTTCAAAGTGCGCCAATGATTAATGGCAGTGTTCTAAAAAATCTTGCCTTACCATTAGTATTGCAAGGGAAACAACTAGCTGAAAAAGATGCAAAAAATTTATTGCATGATGTGGGGTTAGAGGAGGAATGTTTGCTTCGACCTATCAAGGATTTATCAGGAGGACAACGTCAAAAAGTATCGATAGCAAGGACACTTGTTAACCATCCACAGATATTATTGCTTGATGAAATCACTTCTTCACTTGATCGTGTATCACAGCTGGAAATCGAAGAACTCATTGTAAAAATTAATCAAAAATACGGGACCACTATCATCTGGATTACCCATAATTTACAGCAGGCAATGACGATTGGACACTACACTTGGGTCATGATGAATGGTGAAGTGATTGAAACAGGAAAAAGCAGCTTACTGCGCTCTCCTGTTAATGAGAAAGTGCAACTTTTTGTAAAGGGGGATATGGAATGAGTTATCTCCACTTAACTATTGCCCTTATTTTCGTTTTCCTTCCAATTATTTTATCCAAAACGCTTAATCTGGGACTGGAAAGAGACACCATCATATCTGTGATACGTTCCATCATTCAATTATTGGCGGTTGGGTATATTTTGAAGTTTGTATTTGATTCCGAACATATGATGTATATTTTCCTGATGGTGACAATCATGATTGCCGCAGCGACACAAAGTGCACGAAAAAAAGGCGTTTCTATAAAAGGGATCACATGGAAATTGATCGTCACATTATTAGTAATTGAAGTGCTGACACAAAGTATTTTATTAGGATTCAAGATCACACCTGCCACGGCCCAATACATTATCCCAATTAGCGGAATGGTCATCGGAAATTCGATGGTGCTCGCTATTCTCTTCCTCAACAGATTCACAGCAGAAGTAGAGGCGCATCAAGATGAGGCGGAACTCATCCTGTCACTCGGCGGAACACCTAAACAAGCCATACACACACAGCTCATCACTTCTATAAAAGCAAGCATGATTCCGACCATTGAGAGTCAGAAAACAATCGGCCTCGTCCAGTTGCCGGGAATGATGAGTGGCCAAATCATCGCAGGAGCCAACCCAATGCAAGCAGTCCAATTTCAATTGCTCATTCTCTTTCTCTTGTTAACAACCGCTGCAGTCACAAGCGCCATGCTCGGATATTTATCCTACCCAAGCCTTTTCAACCATCGCATGCAGTTACTAAGGGGGAAATAGTGCAAAAGGTGTCAGGCACCACGAAAAGACATTTGTCCATTTGTGGTGCCTGACACCAATAACTATATATTCCTCTTATTTTTGGTACTTATCTAACTTAGAGGTTACGGTGCTGGGCTTTCTCTCCTGAGGTTTGGCTTTTAGGGTTGATGCCCAAGCTATTTTTGATTCATATTTCTGGGTATGTTCCTTTTTGACTAGGTTCTGTAACCGATCTTTGTTTTTTTCTAGGGATTCCTCAAGGGCATGCATACGCCGTGAAGGAAAGGCGAGTCCCGCCAAAATAGTCGTTACCGTTGGATCTGATTCCGAGAAGTAGGTCCCTTCGAATAATTCGAGTGGTTCTCCAATTCGTTCAAAAATGGATGGAACATTAATTAGTTTAGCCATTTTTTCTGGGCCTTCGTAGATTAAGCCCGAGCGGATTACACCGGTTGACTCCACCGGACAGAATACGGAGGTAGCCCAAGATTGTTGTATTTTACTAGTAACATCTGAGGTTGTTTTTGCATCGGTAATTTGAGCAGAAGATATAATCGTTACTCCTCTTGTTCCCAAAATATTCATCAGATCAGTTTCGTCAAAGTTTCCGTAAAACGAGCTCTTTTTCGTTACTTGCAACACACTCTTAATGGCTTCCATGACTTGCTGATTAGAAGAAAGGTAGATTTGATGTTTACTGGATTGTGGGTTTAACTTTCTCATTTGATCATTATCAACTAGGAACACCGATGAAAGCGAGTTTATCTTGGAAAGCTCTTCAATACACTCTGTAGCATTGATGCGGTTACCTGTTAATACATTTCGATCAGGAACAATTGCAATGGCACCTATGTTAACGCCGGATAGATGTTCCAATAACAGATCGATCAATAACGGGCTCATCCCTGATCCAGTACCACCATCGGTTGAGAAGGCCACTAATAAAAGTTTAATTTTCTTAAAGGAATTCTTTACAAAGTCGACAATCTCTCGGTAGTTATCGTTAACCGCTTTTAAACCGATGGATCGATCCTGCCCAGCACCATTGTAACCAGGAACAAAATACTTCCTTTCCACTTTTGTGTTCACTATGCCATCGCGTTTGTTCGTATTGATAAGTGCGGTTTGAAACCCCATTGATGAAGCAACTTCCGCTAAATTACCGCCTGCTTGCCCGACTCCTAAAATCCCAATTGATTCCATCAGATCGCCTCCTTCATTACTAAAATGATACTCATGTTTTTCGAAAATAGACTTTTTCATTTAAAAAATGCCTAAAAATAGTAGTTGTAAAATGAATAAACCAACTGTGACTTAACAATCGCTACATATTAAAAATGGTGTCAGGCACCATGAAAGGACATTTGTCCATCTGTGGTGCCTGACACCAGGAACCACTCGCTGGCGAGGTGTAATTTTATACTAAATTTAAGCGGCTAAGGTGTTGAAACGTAGTAAATAGCAGTAATCTTTACGAAAACATCCTAACAGAACATGTAAAACGAACTTGCTAGGTTAAAATAACCACTTAAATCTCGAGGAAGAAACATTAGATGAACCTATAAATTACAACTACATTAAATAATGGGGTAAGAATGCTTTGGTTCGGTATTGACGACCGGACGCACATATTTATTATTCTCGTCTTCTACTCCCGTATTAAATTCTTTACTTTTTCTCTGGCACCACTACGCCAACCTTTCACGGCTGATAAGGATACCTTTTCTAGTTCGGCAATTTCCTTTACCGATAGGCGATCACGGATGGTATACAGGAGCCATTTCTTTTGATTCGGTGTCAGTGTTTCGCAGTAGGATAATAGAATTTCCTCCTGTAAAGGGTCATCCGAATAGGGATCTGCTGCCAGGTCCCAGAATTGCTCATCAGGGTGAACATTTCGTTCTTGGTCTTGGTGTAATTTTTTCAATTCCATCAGAAGATAGCCTTTTATATAGGTGTAGGCATAGTTGGTGAAGCTCCCTTTTTGGGGCTCAAAGCGCTGGCTGGCTTCCCAAAGGGCGATGAGACTGTGCTGATAGAATTCCTCATGGTGTTTGTAAAGGTGGAGCGAGTGCATGATTTTATGGAGCATGGGCTGGTACTGGTCGACTAACTGTTCAAAGCTTTCCAAGGGAAAGTCCTTTCAGAAAGCGCGCTTTTCATGTATTCCCGGGTACCTCTACCATAGCGGGAATGCTCGATCGTATCGAACGGACAATATTCACTTTTGGAAGGGATTTTGGGCTAATTGAGGTGATTTTTGCTAGCAAATTTGATTTTTGGAGGCGTTTTTTGGAGTTTCAGTCGATTTTGGGGTGAATTACGGATGCTTACTACATAATTATTGGAATTTACTACATAATCCCGTACACTTATTACATAGTTTACGAAACTTACAACATTTGCTGGATAATTATTGGAAATTACTTAAAAAAAGAAAGCTCAGTCCGAAACAACCCTAACTTCTGGCAACCAAATTACAAAAAGACAAAAAAAATTTCACACAGATACAAAATGTGACAAAGTTCACACTTTATATCTAGTAGAATAGTAGTAAAATTTGAGAATTGATACTATAATTTATATTTATGATGCAAAACCAAAAGCTTCAAGTCGAAAGACGTCGAAAGCTCGATTGTTAGGTATGCGGGGGGAATTTTAATGGAAAATGCAGTGAAAGAATCAGTGGAAGAAGTTGGAGAACGGCGGGCGAAATCTTTTAAATGGTATACGAACTGGAAATTTATCACAACGGGTATAATCATTATTATAGCGCTCATATTTGGGGCAATCAGCTATTATCAGGCAAACCACTTTAATGCAAATATCAAGATTAATGGCGTAAACGTCAATGGACTGACTGCTGATGAGGCACTTAACAAATTAAACACAGCTGTTTTAAAAAACGTCGTCTATGTCGGGCAACAACAAATTTTTGATGGACAAGATACGAAGATGGGTTTTACAGATCAGGATCTAGCAGGTGTTGAAAAATTATTAAACAGCCAGCGAACGTATTTTCCTTCTTCAAAGGCAAAAGAATTTTCATTAATGCCTAGCCAACCCGATCAGTATCGCAGCCAAGAGATGAAGAAACAAGTGGAAGAAAAGCTACTTTCAATGAATAAGAGTTTAACAGCGCCTAAAGATGCGAAGGCCAGTTTGGAACAAGGTAAAGTTGTCGTCTCGAAAAGTAATGATGGACAACAGCTTGATTTTGCCAGTCTATTAGAGGACTACGAAAAGCAGGAATATACGAGTGAAATCCGTTTGAACCCTGTATACATCCAGCCAATCAAAGAAGACAGTCCGATTGTAAAAAATGAACAGAAAAGGCTAGAGGAACTCCTTCTGCAAACCGTTGATTATAAGGTACAGGATAAAGTTTTTTCGTTAAAAGGCAGCGAATTAATAAAAAATGCCTCTGTGACAAAAGACTTGAAGGTCACGATTGACCCAAGTGATATTAACGAGAAAATTGCTGAAATTAATAGTTCTAAATCCACATTAGATAAAGATTTCACATTTAAGACCCATTCAGGTGCAGTCAAAACCGTAAAAGGAAAAGGCTATGGCTGGGCATTAGATGTGGAAAAAGAAACAACACAAATTAAGAAAGCTTTTGAAAAAGGCGAGAAATCGATCGATGCTGCTAATATTATCGGACATGGCTGGAGTGGGGAAGGCTATGGTTATGAAACGACATCAAACAATGGCATCGGTGATACATATGCTGAAGTTTCGATTGCACAACAGCGGATTTGGATTTACAAAAATGGTAAATTAGTCGTCACATCGAATGTTGTGACCGGGAAACACAGCACCGGTAATGATACAAAAAAAGGAGTGTGGTATATTCTCTATAAACGCACACCTTACACACTAACGGGCCGAGAACTCGGAGGAAAACCAGGTTATTCAGTAAAAGTTGATTATTGGGCTCCTTTTACGAATGATGGACAAGGATTCCACGATGCCGGCTTTCGGTCAAACTGGTCAAGTAATGCCTATCTTAATGCAGGATCACATGGCTGCGTCAATACACCGCCAAATGTTATGAAAGCCGTTTATAATAACCTAAGCACACACGATCCGGTGGTCATCTATTAAACAATCGATTAGAGTCAGGAAATCGTCAATGATTTCCTGATTTTTTATTTGGAGTCACTTTTTTGCACTTCATCAAGAAAAAGACAAAAAGCGATCATCCATCCTGACTGCCTATTAAGAAATCCAAATCTAAATATATCTTTCAAAACTGAGGTACTATAGAGATAGGTTCAAAATTCATAAATAAGCGAGGCAGAAAAAAGATGGAGTTAAATAAAGACTGTATGTATTGCATGAAGGATGAAAGACGAGACAATCTTATGATTGAAATCTGTGAGTTGGAGGTTTCAACAGTCTTTCTTTTTAAAGAACAGACGTATACTGGCAGATGTAATGTAGTTTATAAGGATCATGTTAAAGAACTATTTCAGCTCAGTCATGATGAATTAGCGGCTTTTATGAACGATGTAAAAAAGGTAGCTGCAGCGGTCGATCAGGCTTTCCAACCAAACAAGATTAATTATGGAGCGTATGGTGATACATTACATCATCTACATATGCATATTGTGCCTAAGTATGAAGGAAAAGAAAATTGGGGGTCCACTTTCGAGATGAACCCAGGAAAAACATACTTAACAGAAGAAGAATATCAGAAAATGATCGAAACAATAAAAGGAGCTCTGTAACATCTATTGAAATTGTTTTTTCAAATTTGATGTGTTTTAAGGTGATTTAGGCTTGGTTCCGAAAAAAACTTCCGGGCCGTAAGGGGGAGAGGTGTGAGTATAGCGCACTCCTCTTTTGTGTGCCTTAAAAAGGTGGCTTAAGGATAACAAAAAAGATGGGATCATCCCGCTTTGTTTCTTACTGATTAATACTTATTCCCCACGTGACCTCATCTAGCAGTCTCTTTAATAATTCTTTTACATCAATATCCTTCGCTTTGGCTATGATTGATTCTCGATCATCGTTCAAGTATTCTTTATCCCCATTGGTATCAACGATTTCTAGCATCATCTCTGAAGGGATAATGATAAGTGGTGTATATCCTTCTCTTTTTCCCTCTATTAATCAACCTAAATAGGTGATACAGAAATTTGTATCACCTTTAATTATGGCTTCTTTAAAACCGCTTTATTTATGATAAGGTTCCCCCGTAACAAGGCTATCGCAAAATTTTTATCCAAGTTATTTTAGCTCCTTAAAATTGGAACGGTATATGAATAAATCAAATACTAGTATCATATGCTTTTTCCGTGTTGCTTAATAGATTTCCGAAGAATTATCCCGTGGTTAGCAAAATGGGAAGCCGCAAGCATTATCGTTCCTGTCGTAGGAATCAATTTTGAACCATGCAAACTTGTTCTTTCCTCTCCATATCATTCTTTTCTTCTCAAGTAAATGTTTCTCAGGTTACTAGATCTTAGGGGGGATTCACATTGGAAAAAACCTATTTACTTCTCATTTCAATTATCATTTTTCTGGGATTTTTCTTTTTATCCTCCAATACCGATAAAGCGTTCGCACATTCCGGAAGCTACGGCTTTGCTAAAATCGCGGCGGACGGTGATACGATAAAAATTACCCTCCTGATTGATTCATTATCCATCTCCGAATTCCCGGGTGTGGATGCCAATCATGACGAGATAATCGATCAAGATGAATTGAAAAACGCCTACGACGAGGTGGTACGTCCCTACATTGAAAAAGGCTTGGCAGTAAAAAATAACGGCCGCGTTTTGTCAATGAACCATGAACTTCAATCGGTCCCCCAACTATCGATGATTCAAATCGATTTATTTTTTAAGGATTCTTCCAAAATCGGGACAGTGTCAATTCTTTATAATTTGTTTTTTGGCCGCTCCGAAAACAAACATACGAATGTTGCCACATTTAAAACGTTAGACGGAAAATCGTTCGAATATATATTTTCTAAAGATAAAAAGGAGTGGACAGGAACGTTTGGTGAAGCCCCGGGATTTTTTGACACGGCTTTTCAGTTTATATGGCTTGGAATCGAACATATATTAACTGGGTACGACCATATGTTGTTTTTGCTAGCCCTTTTTTTGGTAAAAATGAAGTTTCGAAGTATGGCGGCCGTCGTCACCTCCTTTACTATTGCACACAGCATCACACTCATTCTAGCAGCTTTGGACGTCGTGTCCCTGCCTTCCCGGATTGTAGAAGCGACGATCGCCCTCACCATCGTTTACGTGGCGCTGGAAAATCTTTGGTTACGGGATTTTCAGCACCGCTGGGCGTTAACGTTTGCCTTTGGATTGATACACGGATTTGGTTTTGCCGGAGTGCTGCAGGAAATCGGGTTGCCTAAAAACCACGAACTCACTGCGCTGTTTACCTTCAACCTTGGAGTAGAATTGGGTCAATTGCTCATCTTGGTCTGTCTCTACCCTCTGATTCGAAAAGTGGAAAATTTCCGCGGGTGGCCAAGAGCTGTACAAACCGGTTCCGTCCTGGTGGGATTTGCCGGATTGTATTGGTTTGTGACGCGTGTTTTTACCTGAAATTTTTCCACTTATAAATTAACTTAAAATTTATGGGAATGTTATCTAAATTTAACAATTTCTCCTTATCCTAAAGTAGTTATCCACTAAAGGATTGGGAGGGGAGAACTGAGTGAGGGCAACTTTGAATTGGGACGCAGTGAAAAAAGCAATTCCTGCTATTGTTCTTACGACCACAATATCTGCGGGCTTTGTTTTGGCCAACGGAAATTCTGAATCGCCAGGCATACCCAAAAACACCGAGAATGATAAGAACCGTTTCATTCAAGTACAATTACTCGGTCTTAACGATTTGCATGGACAATTGGACAGGACCCGTAAATTTAACGGAAGGTATATGGGCAAAGTCGAATATCTAGCAGCCTATTTGAAGCAAAGGAAAGGGGAGAACAAAAACACTCTTTTGGTCCATGCAGGTGACATGGTGGGTGGCAGCGCACCCGTATCTTCGCTTTTGCAAGAGGAACCTACGATTGAAGTGTTGAACAAAATAGGCTTTCATTTGGGAACGTTAGGGAATCATGAATTCGATCGGGGTGTGAAAGAAATGATGCGCCTGATCCACGGTGGAACCAACCCGAAGGACGGCTACTTTGAAGGTGCTCAATTCCCTTATGTATGTGCCAACGTTATTGACGAAAAGACGGGTAAACCAATTCTCCCTCCCTATGAAATTAAAACGTTTAATGGCATACCGATCGGATTTATTGGAGTTGTATTGAGCGATACGCCCAAGATTGTGAATGCGAGTTTATTAGTGGACGTAAAATTCACAGATGAAGTGAAAGCCATTAATAAAGCAGTGGCAGAACTCAAAAAACGAGGCGTTAAAGCTATCGTCGTTCTTGCACACAATGGTGGCAGTCAGTCCGCCCTGACTGGTGCTGCTGCCGGAGACATCATTGATATCGCCAAAAAGGTGGACGATGAAGTAGACGTGATGTTTGGCGGTCATACTCACACGTATCTTAACGCCAAAGTGGACGGAAAGCTGCTTGTTGAAGCTTATTCTTACGGAACAGCTTTCTCCGACGTCGACTTGGAGCTTGATCCGGCAACTAAAGAGATTGTGACCAAAAAAGCTGAAATTGTAAACGTCTATCAGGACGCCATCAAACCGGACGAGGAAATTAAGAAAATGATGAAAAAGTACGAGGCCAAGGTCGCGCCCATTGTAAGTAAAGTCGTTGGAACGGCTGCAAATGACATTACCGGCACTAGGAACAAAAACGGTGAATCCGCTTTAGGAAATCTGATTGCCGATTCCCAACGAAAAGACATGAACTCTGACTTTGCTTTTATGAACCCTGCTGGAATCCGGGCCGATATCCAAGCTGGGGAGGTCAATTGGGGAGAGCTGTTCACCATTCTACCGTTTAAAAATAATCTAGTTAAAGTGACTTTGACCGGCGACCAAATTCGCCGAGTCTTGAATCAGCAATGGCAGCCGAAGGGAATCGTGCGTATGCTGCAAATTTCCGGACTGAAATACACCTGGAGCGGACCTAAAGGTACGAAAAGAAAGGTCCTTGATATCTTCCGTGCTGACGGGACCCCTATTAACCCTGATTCCAAATATACAGTTACGGTTACCAGTTACCTGGCTAATGGCGGTGACGATTTCACCGTTTTCCTTGAAGGGACCGACAAAGTGGACGGTCCGGTTGACATCGATGTCTTTGAAAATTATGTGAAGCAGCTGAAGCAGCCATTTACTTCTTTGATCGAAGGACGGGTCACGAAAATTAATTAACCCCATGTTAGGAGACCAGCTTGCTTTCTCAACCGCTAGAAGCAGAAAATGAAATTCCCTGGAAGGGATTTATGTTAAACGACAAAAATATGATTCTATTACAATTGCACCGTTCAGATTTATGGGGAACGGTGTTTTCCCTTTGATATAAATTATTTTATACTTTAGAAAGTTTGTCCATACCATTGTTCCTCTAAAACATAAAATAATTATTAAGAGTTTCTTACTATCTTTCATAAAAAAAATCTATGATAAGCCCATGGGGTATAACCATTATAATGTTACATTTCTTATTACTCATCTGTTCTGTCTTTGATTATGGGCACTTCCAGGATATTTACTAGCTAGGAAAGTAATGAAAACTCATTCATCATCTACTACTTTTATCATTATTTTAATAAATTTGATTGTTTTGATAGATAGAACTCTTAACAATTTTCTATAAAATTTTATTAAAGGAGAGGAATAATCTTGGCCAATGGATGTAATCAAAATCCTATAGGAACTTGTTCGGAAGCAGAAGGAATTGGCACAATCGCCAATGGGTCAGCCTCCCATGCGGAAGGAATTAATACAAGAGCTGTGGGAAATGCTTCCCACACAGAAGGTTATATTACCGAAACGGCAGCTGATACGGCACACGCAGAAGGGACAACTACCACAGCCAGAGGAGTGGCTTCCCATGCAGAAGGATACTCCACGATGGCCGGTGGAGCACATGCTCATGCAGAGGGAAACCATACAATCGCTAGTGCTCAGGACTCTCACAGTGAGGGACGGTTCACAACAGCCAGTAATTTAGCTGCCCATGCAGAGGGAAATTTGACGACCGCATCGGGCATTGCTTCCCATGCAGAGGGAGAAAATTCTGTCGCTAGCGGACTCGTTTCTCATGCGGAAGGTCAAGGTACGATGGCACAAGGAGAATCTTCGCATGCGGAAGGCGACCAGACGGCAGCAAACGGAAGGGCGTCTCACGCGGAAGGAAACTTGACAGTGGCTGGTGGCATTTTTGCCCATGCAGAGGGGCAACGCTCCGTAGCTTCCGGGGATCTTTCCCATGCACAAGGAAATCAGACGCAGGCACTCGGCCAAAACTCTCATGCAGAAGGCGCTCTTAACATTGCGAGCGGCTTCACTTCGCACGCGGAGGGAGTGAACACGGTGGCTTCCGGATTTTTCTCCCATACGGAGGGGCAATCGACGGATGCGAACTTTTTGGAAGGCGTTCATATCATGGGGAAATTCGGTGCGGCAAACGAACTGCCGTATTCGTGGTACCTGGCTAATGGTTCGGATGCTTCGACTCCGGGTTTGGCCGCTAAAATATTAAGCGACGGTAACGTCAAAATTGACGGGGCCGTCTCTACCCCGGCAGCAGATTATGCGGAAATGTTCGAAACGACAGATGGGAATCCGATCGATTTCGGCTACTTCGTCACGTTAGAAGAGAATAAAGTGCGCATATCAAATGGCCAAGACGATTATATACTAGGTATCACAAGTGCAAGGCCTGCTTTCTTGGCCAATAGCGGAGAGATGCGATGGAAGCACAAGTACTTGACTACTGAATGGGGAGAAATTTTGTACGAAGACATCCCAATTCCTGCGGTTTTTGACGCTGACGGTAATGTCATCGTGCCGCAACGGACAGAACACAGGCCGGTCTTGAACCCTAAATGGGACTCAACTAAGGAATATATTCCAAGGTCCGAAAGACCGGAATGGGTGGCGGTTGGTCTAATGGGACAACTTCTAGTTCGGGATGATGGCACATGTAGGGTGAATAGTTATTGCAAACCAAACAATGAAGGGATTGCAACAGCCTCAGACCAAGGTTATAGAGTCATGAAACGTACAAGTCAAAATCAAGTCTTGGTTGTCGTTCCTCAGCTTTATAGAAATCCTAATAACAACACAGTTGATTATCTAGTAAAACTAGCAAAATTAAAAGAACAGGGCTACCTTACTGAAGAGGAATTTCAGATTGAAAAGAAAAAGCTATTAAAACAAAAAGGTAATTAAATTGAATCTACATGATATTAAAAGATCTTATGATGTAATAGTCAGTTCATGATTTTCCTATACTTCCAAAACAAAACCTTGTTAAATTTTACCATATAAAAATTCTTTATTTGTAACTATAACTATATTGCATTTTATTTATTTCCATTATTGCATTATCATAGGTTTGAGGAAATGAATAAAAACTTCTTTAAATCCTAAAGTGCGGATTTCATCATGCTAAATCATCCTTGAGGTTAAACATAGCTTATGTATACAAATTTTAGACGTTTGTCGGTAGGACAGAAATGATTTATAAAACCTAGGAGGAATTTTTATGTGGATTATCACTCGTTATTTAGATTCTAATATTTCCATGTTTGAATATGAAACAGAAGAAGCAGCAAGAAAGGCTCTCAAAAACATGAAGGGCTGTAAAATTCTTTCTGAAGTTGTATACTTCAATGATCCTTGTTTCCAGCAGGAAGCAGCTTAAGATATTTGCGTACTAATGAAGAATAGTTCCAGTTGCAGTGATGGGCGGCATATGTATCCTGTTGTTTGGTATGATCGCGGCAATGGGGATCCGTCACCTCATTGAGGAAAAAGTGGGTCTGGCTAATATGAAAAATTTGGTCATCGTCGCAATCCATCTTCATCATCGGAGTTGGATATGCTCATAATGGTATCGCCTACGCCACCATTGCTGGATTGCTAATCCATTGGCTCGTATCTAATTTTACGACAAAGAACGAACGTTAAATTGAAAAGGCCATTCCAAACACTTGCAGCGGAATGGCTTTTTATATGTAAGTCAAATACACGGTCAAAGGAAAAAACCTTCATTTACTTATGATACGGTTCACCGCACCTCATATACCAGCGGTTTTTTCTTTAAAAGAGACTGACTCAATAGGTCGTTGAATGACGACTTTTTTGAGTCAGTTTTTATTTTCATTCAATTTTTCGGTCTTATATGGAAACTTGTCCCTTGTGATAGGGAGCCCCCTCTATTCCTCTATTCTTTTGCTATCTTTTGTAAGTGGATTCCCACTTCATTAAATTATGGGTAACACAATCACTTTCTACCTATTCTGGGATTTATAATTTTTATTTACATTCTTTAAATAAGCGAAAACCTCTTGTTCTATATCGTCTCTTTGCAAAGCAAAGTCAATGGTTGCTTTAATAAATCCAATTTTGTCTCCAATATCATAGCGTTTCCCCTCAAATTTAAAGGCTAAAACTGCCTGTTTTTTATTCAGCACATTAATTGCATCTGTCAGTTGCAATTCATCGCCTTGTCCGACTGGAATCATGGCTAAAATATCAAAAATTTCAGGTGTAAACACATATCGACCTACAATCCCATATCTTGAAGGGGCTTCTTCTAAACTTGGTTTTTCTACTAAAGATTCAATATGGAAGAAATTCGCTTCGTTTATCGGCCATTTTGGCTTAATAATTCCATATTTACTAACGTCGTTATCATGAACGGGCTGAACCGCTACAACTGGGCTGTTGTAATACTCGAATACATTGATTAATTGCTTCAGGCAAGGCGTTTCTGACATAACGATGTCATCTCCTAGCAAAACAGCAAAAGGTTCATCGCCAATAACGTTTTTCGCACATAGAATAGCATTTCCTAGCCCTTTTAGTTCTTTTTGACGGACATAAACGATGTTTACCAGATTAGATATTTTCTGAACATCCTTTAATATTTTTAGCTTATTTTTCTTCAATAATATATCTTCGAGTTCATAGGATATATCAAAGTGGTCCTCAATTGACCTTTTTCCTCTACCGGTAATAATGATAATTTCCTCAATCCCCGAAGCCACCGCTTCTTCAACTATATATTGAATGGTTGGTTTATCGACAATCGGCAGCATTTCCTTTGGCTGGGCTTTTGTTGCTGGCAAAAAACGAGTTCCGAAGCCAGCCGCTGGAATAATGGCCTTACGGATTTTCATTTGATGACTCCCTTTCAAATTCCTTAATCTTTTATATGCAAAGAGATAGCTAACGGTCAAAATAGTAACCTATTAATATCCCTTGTTAAGATCTATATTCAATTATCTAAATTGGACTTTCCCTGCTTCAATATAAAATTTCCATAATCTATAATCATGATTTCACCTGTCTTAGATAATGCCATATTATTACTATTCATATCTTTAGGGTCGATTTCATACATTAGAAATTTGTTTTTCAATTTGGATAAATTTTCATAATATTCTTCATCTTTAGTAATTTTCGATACCATTTTTTCCATTATAATCCAACCTTGTCCAAATTCTATCACAGGGCAAAGGTACTTTCGTAAATAAGGAGGACAATTTAAATATATTTTATTTTCATTTTCATTACTTGTAACCCCATGTTCAGAAATGGCTACTTTTAATACATATCCATTTTGAAGGTCATAGACAATTCGATGTTGACCTTTTCCAATTATTTCGTATTTTAACTGTAAGTGGCTTTTAGCATTTTTAACTTTCTTTTTTTGATCTATATCTTTATACTGATTCATTTTTGAAATCCATTGATTAATAGATTGTATCTCACTATCAGACAAAATTAGAATCTTCACTCTCCCCCTTCTTTATCTTCAAAGTTTTTAATATTACAGTTTATTCAAAAGAGAGTAATCTTGTCTGGGTATTTTTTAAAGATTCAGAAGGCAGTTGAACCTTCATTTCAACAGCCTTCGTGATTGAAGTAAACTATAAATACTCTAATTGCTCCATGTTCTTTTTACATATATCGTTGATCATTTTAATGGCATCGTTATTAATACTTTTTTGTTGATTAGTGCCAGAAATTTTGTTAGATAAAACATAATCTATTTCTTCATCAGTCAATTGTCCTAACTCAGAGATCAATTTTATGGTTGACGGCTCTTTTTCCACTAGTTTTTCATATTGAATTAAATGGGTACTCGTATCCGTTTGTGCAAATTCAAGATAAAAGGAGACATTTTTGTTCCATTGTTCCGCAAAATGATCGGCTGACCTGTAATCTTCCCAATCTTTTGGATAGCTTTCCCAACTATGAATGGGATTACGGATAAGAAGGATAATTTGTGCATCAGGATAACATTTACGAAATAAATTCAATTCATCACGACCGTACCGAACTTCTTTAAAACCTACAATATCGTGTCCCTCATTATTCTCCTGATAAAGACTATTAAGAAATGTTTTTACTGATCGTAAAATCGCTTCTTCGATATATTTGGGAGATGGCACCATAGTTGCGACCCAAATATTTGGATTCTCACCGTTCCCAAAAAATTCCTCTCGTGTTTCTCCCCATTTGTTTGACGCACCGAGGATATTTTTATAAATATGACAAAAGTCAGTTAAGCAACCTCTATGCTCCCCCCAAATTAAAGTGTTCCTTCTAGCATTGAAGATTCTCTGCAAAAGAGTTGAACCTGACCTTAGCGATGCAGCAGAGATAACAAGGTCAATCCCCCCATTTCCAGATTCTCCACTTTGTGCCCGCATGAATAATCACTCCTCTTACCTGCCTCTAATTTGGATTTTGTCATATTTTATGTAAAGAAAAATAAAATGTTCAGTTCCTCGAACAGCCAAAATACTAATGTACTCTCTTCTTTCCGCGTCTGTCCATTTCGTCTGCTTATTTACATCATATAAATAAAAAAACGCAACCTTTAACTATAATTATGGCAATTTAAATAGCAACAAACAGTTTTTAATAAACGAGGTTAATTGTCACTCAAAGCCAAGGTAAGCCAATTTAAATTTTTTGAATTTTTATAATCAATTGTTGATACCATGAAAGGATGACTGGTGTATTAAATGGACATTGAGGTTAGTATTATCATCCCGTCCTATAACCGTTACCCCCTTAATCTTTTTAACCTTTTAGCACTGGAAAATCAGACATTTAATTTATCCAAAATGGAGGTCATTTTTATTGATGATGCGTCTGTGGACAATACATCACTTTTAAAAGACTATCATCCGCCCTTCCTTTTTAAATACATTCAAAACCAATCCAACATGGGCCTATCCCGCACTAGAAATATAGGATCTAAAATTGCTAAGGGGAACATTATTTTCTTTTTAGATGCCGAAATTATTGTCCATCCTGATTTTGTAAGTAATCATTACCGACATCATATTACAAAAGATCAGATCGTTGTCCTAGGGAGACATAATACAAAACTTTATTCTTATTTGTTTCCTGAATTTAGCTCATCACAAATTAATGATATTTACGAATTAGGAAAAAATAGATCGTTAGTAGAAGAACGGCTGTGTGAAAGGTTAAAACAGAACATAAATGACATAGAACTTCTAGCCTTCATAAAAAAGTTAAAAGAACCTATTCAGTTGACCTCTAAAGAAGATATTATGAATTGGTCATCCTTAGAGTCATTTTCTTTATCAAAAACCTATACTGATAAGGTTTTCGAGCAATTGGCGGAAAATTTCGATGACAGACATTTATCCTGGATGGCATGTTTTGGTTCAAACCTATCGATAAAAAAAGATCTATTTCACATGGTTGGCGGTTATGATGAAGATTTTAGAGGATGGGGACACGAGGATATCGAATTTTCTTACCGGCTTTATAAAAACGGTACCGAATTTATCGTTGATCCTAACTTAACCCCTTATCACCAAGAACATCCGATAACCGTTGACAAACAGCTGGAAGGATTAAAGAATATGGTCCTGTTACAACAAAAACATCCAGTTATCGACGTATGTATTAAATCTTTGGAATTAATTGGAGAATATGATTTTGGGTTTATCGATAGGGTCCTTCGGGAAAATAAATCTCTCAACGATAATTTTCCTGGTCGGTTTGAAGATTTTAAAAGTTCAATCGTCTTTCTGCTACAGCAAATTCCTAACTTAAAAATACAGAAAAAACCGGTTTGCAACCTTTTGCAAAGTTCTGGAATAGGGAACGATCTAAAAAGAAAAAAACGGATATTTTCAGAACGAAATGAGATAGAAGCTTACAAAAACTATATGAATTTAGTTAAATTATTCGACCTTCTAACCGTTACATCCTCTCATACACAATCATAGAAGAAACATTCTAGAGTAACAATGAAATCTCAAAAGCGTGCCGTATGATGATTAAATTCTAGAAAGGAGATTTAACCTATGTGCATTGACGTGAGTGTCATTATTCCTTCTTATAACCGCTACCCACTAAACCTTCTTACCCTTCATTCCTTAGAAAATCAAACATTTGATTTATCGAAAATGGAGGTCATTCTGATAGACGATGCCTCTACTGACGAAACACCTTTGTTGCAGGAGTACTCTGCGCCATACCATTTTCACTACATTAGAAATCAAGAAAATTTAGGCCGTTCCATAACTAGAAATATAGGAATCAAAGCAGCCAGTGGGAAAATCCTTATTTTTTTGGACGCCGAAGTAATTGTGGATTCTCAATTTATATAT
Source organism: Neobacillus sp. C211 (assembly GCF_051842875.1). NCBI lineage: Bacteria > Bacillati > Bacillota > Bacilli > Caryophanales > Bacillaceae > Neobacillus > Neobacillus sp. C211. The sequence goes on along the minus strand of NZ_JBPXRO010000035.1, from coordinate 29,532 downwards.
AACCATGTTCAAAGGCACCTATCAAATGAACCTTTAGTCATTATTCCAGGCAATATTAATTTAACCTACTCCTGGTTACTGCCTAATTTTAGTGATAATCAATTAAAAAATTTTTACTCACTCGCTCAAAAAACACCCTTGGTCAAAAATCGGGTTAGCGAAGAAATTGGCCTTGAAAAATGCAAGTGGGAAAATTTTTTACCCATGATAAGAAAATTAAACCGACCTATACAACTTCTTTTTAAACAAGATATCAGCTCTTTTTCAAACATAATGTTATCCTCCAAGCCGAAAAAATTTCAACAAGATATTTTTAATATGTTTGATGACAGTTTTCGGTTACCATGGATTTCCTGCACCACTTTAAACCATTCCGTCACAAAGAAGTTGGTTGAATCAGTGGGCGGGTTCGATGAAAGTTTTAAAGGCTATGGATTGGAAGACTATGAATATGGCTATAGGCTTTATAAATCTGGCGTAAAATTTACTTATGATCCGAATATTAACGTCTATCACCAGGAACATCCCAGTGCCAGTATTCTTAATGAAATAGAGGCGACAAAGAATTTAATCATCTTTCAGCAGAAACATCCCAGCATCGATGTCTATCTTTTTTCTCTAAGAAAAATCGGTATCAAAGACTATAAAGACTTGGATATCATCCTGGCGGAATATGAAGCTATTTCTCAAAACTACCCTGATAGATTTGAACATATTAAGAAAGCAATTCAAGCAATGTTAAAACAAATCCCTTTATTAAAAGTGGAGGGTAAACCAATCACAGACCTTTTAAAAAACTCAGGCGTTGAATTAGATGACAATTTTAAAAGCCGTTTATTATTTGAGCGTAACGAATTGGATTCTTACGGATTTGAAAATGCAACAAAATTGTTTGACCTATTATTTAATCTCTAAATCAAGAGTTCTTTCGAAAGGTGACTAATATGGAGTTTGAAGTTAGCGTTATCATCCTGTCCTATAACCGTTATCCTCTAAATCTTTTTACTCTTTATGCACTGGAAAATCAGTCATTTGATTTATCTAAAATGGAAGTCATTTTCATTGACGATGCATCCTCGGACAATACTTCTCTTTTAAAAGAATATCATCCTCCCTACTCTTTTAAATACGTTCGAAATGAATCCAATTTGGGCATAGCTGGCACAAGAAATAAAGGCTATAAAATGGCGCAAGGAAAAATTATTCTCTTCTTGGACGCAGAAATTATTATGCATCCCGATTATATAAGAAATCATCACAGTCATCACATGACAAATGAGCAGGTGGTTGTGATAGGAAAACAGTCCGAAAAGCTTTATAGTTTCCTTTTTCCTAAATTTAACTCAGGTCAAATCAATGATATTTATTATTTAGCAAAAAATAGACAATTAGTAGAAGAACGATTGGGTAAAGTGCTTCAGCAAAAAATAAATAAGTCTAATCTTCAAGATTTGATAAAAAATCTAAAAGAACCTATACAGCTGCTATCAGAAACAGAAATAAAGAACTCCACATACTTAAAATCATTTTCTGTATCTAAAATATATCTCCATGAAATTTTCGAGCAGTGGGAGGAAAATTTCAATAACAGCCCGTTAGCTTGGATGGCTTGTGTCGGTTCGAACTTTTCAATAAAAAGAGATTTAATAGGCATCGTTGGCGGTTATGATGAGAGTTTTAGAGGATGGGGCCACGAAGATATTGAATTTTCTTACCGCCTCTATAAAGCCGGTACAAAATTTGTGTTTGATCCGAACTTAATCCGATATCACCAAGAACATCCAATCCCTGTTGAAAAACGGAAGGAAGGGAGAAAGAATATGATCTTGTTGCAACAAAAGCATCCGGTTATTGAAGTATGCATAAAATCTTTGGAATCAATCCATAAAACAGATTTTGCGTTTATGAACAAGATACTACAGGAATATAAGTCGCTCAACAGTGAGTTTCCCGGTCGGTTTGAAGATTTTAAGAGTTCAATTGTCTTAATGTTACAGCAGATCCAAATCTTGAAATCCCAGGAAAAACAGGTCTCGAACCTTCTACAAAGTTCCAGCAATGACGATGATTCAGGAAGGAAAGAAATTATATTTTCGGAACGAAATGTGATAGAAGCTTACGGAAACTATGGGAATTTGGTCAATTTATTTGACCTGCTAACCACTAAATAAAGAGGAGATAATTAATGAAAAATAATCTGGTCAAAAGAAAGAAAGTACTTGTTTTAGGCCATGACAACAGATCATTTCTATGTGTTATCCGTTCCTTAGGCAGGGCACAAATTGAAGTGCATGTGGCATGGCATAGAAATGTAGAAGCCATTTATTCAAAATATGTTCATAAAATACATGATATCCCTCCATTCAAAGTGGGTGAAAAAGATTGGTTAGATGCAATGGTTAATGTGCTCAAGGAGGAAATGTTTGATCTTGTGATTCCATGTCATGATTCTTCAATAATCCCCCTTCAAAAATATCAATACGATTTGCAGAAATATGCAGAGATATATACGATTAATGACAAAGCATATAGTGTATTATTCAACAAGATTAATACTAATCAATTGGCTAGAGAATTAGGAATCAACTTGCCTCGTGAATTAATAGTAACTAATTTGGAAGAGATTGATAAGATTCTTGCAAATTTTGATTTTCCTATAGTTATTAAGCCTGTAAATTCCTGTACAGAGCAAAATCTTTTTTCCAAACACTTCGTAAAGAAGGCATATACGGAAAAAGATTTACACAATTATTTACAAGAAAGTCTAAAAGCAGGACCTGTCATCATCCAAGAAAATTTTATAGGTTATGGAGTAGGTATTGATTTACTTTTAAAAGATGGACAGCCATTGATGACATTTCAGCATATCAGAGTACATGAACCACTCCATGGGGGTGGAAGTTCATATCGAAAAAGTTCGGTAGTTCATCCTGAACTGTTAGAGGCTTCATTAAAAATTATGAAAGAACTTAACTATTCAGGCGTAGCAATGGTTGAATTTCTATACAATCCAAAAACAAATGATTGGATATTCGTTGAAGTGAATGCGCGTTTCTGGGGTTCCCTTCCTTTGGCTGTAGCAGCTGGAGCAAATTTCCCATTGGCTCTTTTTAATATGATGGTAGATGGAGAACTAAAATTCCCACAAACCTATCGTAAGGAAATTTATTGCAGGAATATTAAGAGGGATCTAAGCTGGCAAGTCGAGAACCTTCGAGCTGATCATCTAGACCCTACTTTGGCTACACGTCCAATATTAAAAATCATAAAGGAAACGTTATTCAATCTATTTTCCTTACGTGAAAGATACGACGAGATAACAATGGACGATCCAAAACCAGGTATTATTGAAGTTAAAAACATGATTCGTGAAATGTGGTTAAGGTAGAGTTTACACAAAAAAATAAGGAAGTGATTCATATGGAAGATTTCAAAGCTATTGAAAGGACTTTTGGATTACGTTTCTCACATTCATCCAAAGGATTTTTTCAACAATTCCGTATTCCTAGGCTCTGTTGCTTTGGTATTTACAGTTATCTCAATATTCACTTTATCTGTTGAGAAGATGACTTTAATCGGAAATGAAAGCGTTAAAAAGGCGGCTTAAAGCTATGAGTAAAACTTCGAGCAGGCATTCTAAGATAACCAAGAGGAGCGGATTCCAAGGGTAATGAAAGTACAAAGAAGTGTTCGTACTTGGGGTGGATTGATTGGTTGTATGGATATAAAAACCTCTAGCGAAAATTTGATTGGGTGTTTAGGAGGGATGCCATCCTGGTTGGGGATGGTGTCCCTTTTTTTGGGGGATTGTAGTGCCAGTCATAGAGGAAAGAATTCGGATGGGGAAATTACTACATAATTAAGGTCACTTACTACATAATCATTGAGACTTACGACAAGATAGCGGCCACTTACTACATATTTTACGGAACTTACGACATTTGCTGGAACATAATTAACATATCTGGAGCCATATGAAATGGCCCCAGACAAATGTCATGATGTTAACTCACATGTGTTGTAATCGACTCTTTTTTGGTATCGTTTTCATTAGAATATGCATGTCTAACAGGTATGATAGCTAGGGCCGCTGCTGCTATTAAACCAGGGATGGCAAAGGCAATGAAATTTAAGTGAATCGGTAACGAAACAGATAACAGGAATCCGCCTAAAAGTGGTCCGAGCATCCCGCCCATTCTTCCGATGCCAGAAGCCATCCCTAATGCTGTCGATCTCATATTTGGAGGATAGTATTGTGACACATAGGCCTGGACTATATTTTGGGCACCGATGGTCGCAGCACCTGCAATGGCTACTAAGAGATAGATCAAAAACGAACTTCCGCCAAATCCGAGCAATGTCAACGCCACTGCTCCTGATGCATACATCGGAATGAGCATTTTTTTGGAGCCGTATTTATCACAAAGTCGTCCAATGATAAGCGTTCCGATAATGGCACCGCCTTGAAGGGTAATGAGGAAGGTTAGGCTGGAATTAAGCCCATATCCTGCTTCAATCATCAACTTAGGAAGCCAAGTATTTAAACCGTAGACCATCAATAAACAACTGAAAAAGGCAATCCAAAACATAACTGTACTTAATGCTCTTTTTTCTTTAAATAATCCAAAAATAGGAACTTTTGTTTCTTGTAATTTTATTTCTACGATTTCATCATGTTTATTAAATTTTGATCCGGGGCTTACTTTCGTAAGTGCAGAGATCAACTTTTCCTTTTTGCCTGTCCGTATCAGGTAGCTTGCTGTTTCAGGTAGTTGCTTATACATAAAAGGCAACAGTAATAGAGGCAGACCTGCAACCCAAAAGATCGATTCCCATCCGAACTTTGGCATTAAAAAGATTCCTAATAACGGAGCAAGGATTCCCCCAATTGAATAGCCGCATAATACGATGGAAACTATCATACTTCTCATGTTTTTAGGGGCATAATCTGTCAATAATGCGATGACATTTGGCATGATTCCTCCCAGTCCTAATCCTGCTAAAAAGCGAAAGGTTGAGAAAACAGTGGGTGTTTCTGCAAAGCCGCATAAGAAGGTAAAGAAACTAAACAACACTAAGGTAATTGCGATTACGTTTTTTCTTCCAATCCGGTCTGCGAGTGTTCCGAAAAGGATGGCACCGAACATCATCCCAAATAATCCATAGGTTCCGATGGCTCCTGCTTCAACAGGGGAAAGGTTCCATTTCTCTATTAAAGTTGGGACGACGGTTCCATAGACGACTAGATCATACCCGTCGAACGATATGATGAAGAAGCTCCATAGTAGTAAGCCTAGATGAAAACGGTTAAATTTACTGTTAGCAATAATCTCTGTCGAATTAATTGTTGCCAAATATTCTCCCCCTTTTTTCATTTCAAACTTAGTGAGAGCGCTTACGGTAATGCAATTAAGCTCGTAAGCACCATACTAATTATATATATAGTGAATATTGTTATCTAATTAGAGATTATAAAGGGCAATTTCTTTATTTTCAATATAAAAATTATAATATTTAAAGTTTTTTGTAAGTTTTACGTTTTTTAATGGTAATACACACAAAAAAAAGCGGGGATGATCCCGCTTTTAGTTTCCTACTATTTATTCTAATTCCTCATTTGATAAAAATCCGAAACTACTTGATATGTCTTTGCTGGTTTGGATGAAAAATTGACTTAGTTCTTCTTCTTCATTACTGGGGATTAACTCGGAAAAACCTACGATCGTTACAGCTCCAAGGAGTTTCTTTTTAAAGTTAAAGACTGGGAACGAAACGGAGGACACGGATGATACCAGCGGCTCCCTTGCAAAAGAGATTTCTTTTTCCTGAATCAATCTGCGTTCTACTTCCAGCTGGATAACCTTTTCTGGAGGACTTTGTAGCAATTCCCTCGCTTTCCACTCACGAATCGTTTGCTCATCCATAAAGGCCATAAATACTTTCCCGGCTGAGGAATAAATGGGAAGTAAGGTTCCGATCTGAGCTCCAATATTATATCCTCGATTGGTGTTAATATCTTTAACGATCATTGGACCATTATGGGTCCAACTGGAATAAAGGACAGTGCTTGAACTTTTTTCGTTCAGCTCTTGTAAGTATGGGGTGATCCGATCGATAACGTTTTCGTGATCGACTGCTGCCATTCCGTATTCAATTAACTTACTTCCCAGGACATAGGATCCGGTAGCTTTATCACGATAAAGGATTCCTAATTGTGTAAAGGTATTTAAGTATTTATAAAGATTACTTTTTGTAATCTGTGTTAGATCTTGAATATCGGTAAATTTTAATGGCCTTCCTTGTTTGGCCATTAAATCTAGGATACCCATTCCGATTTGTAATGATTGAATGGTCGTTCCTTTTTTGGTGACTTCCATTGTGAACCTCCTTTATACCCTCGTTATTATTTCCTATATTAGCATAGCGGTGATTCATATCCCACAGTTATTCATGACCAATGATACGTAGTAAGGAAATAAATAATTAGGGGAACTTACTACATAATTTTTGGAACTTTAGACTAAAAAAAGAGGTGGAGGTCTTCACATATTTATAAAGTCGATTTATTTAGGAGTATGTTTACATTTCTTTAATCTTATTTACCTAATCCTTACAAAATTTCCATTAATCCTTAATGATTGCTAGATAAACTATAAATAGATATAAAAAGCATTTATGAGGAGGAATATTTACATTATGGAAAATCAAGTATCAAAAGATGGCATGAATCGACGAGATTTCTTAAAAGCGGGAGGAATGAGTACACTTGCAATTACGCTTGGATCAACCGGAGTGTTAACACTTGGTTCAAAAGCATTTGCGGATACTACCAATAATCCAACCAGCGGTTTTGGTGGGTATGGTCCTTTGGTTCAGGATCCGAATGGAGTTCTCGATCTTCCAAAGGGATTTCATTATAAGATTATTTCCGAAGAGGGCGGTCAGCTGACAAACGGCAGAAAAATCCCTGGCGCCTTTGATGGAATGGCAGCTTTTGAAGGACCTAACAATACAACCGTTCTTGTTCGTAATCATGAATTGAGTCCAGGTGCAGCAAATCCGGTGATTGGAACCAAGCCTTATGATGCCGCAGCCGCAGGGGGGACAACTGCGCTAGTTATTAGCCCAAATCGGAACGTCATCAAAGAATATGTAACCTCTTCCGGTACCATTCGAAATTGTGCAGGAGGAGCGACACCTTGGGGTACGTGGCTGACTTGTGAAGAAACACGTTCGGCGACGCACGGATATGTATTCGAAGTGGACCCGCAGCAGCCTGAGAATGAAATGTCCAGAACTCCAATTAAGGAAATGGGACGCTTTTCTCACGAAGCCTGTGCGATTGATCCGGCGACAGGATATGTTTACTTGACTGAGGATGCAACTCCAAGTTATTTCTATCGTTTTATACCAAATGATACCACCCAACAGCCGGGTGCCCTGCAAAAAGGCGGCAAGCTTTATGCGGCGGCGATTGAAGAGGTAGCTGGCCCATCAGCAAGTACATTTAAAACAGGACAAACCTTTAAGATTGTCTGGAAGGAACTAGATCCTCATTTATGCCGCGAGGATGCCAAGGCACAAGGCTGTATTGAATTCAAAAAATTAGAGGGAGCTTTCTTCCAAGCGGGTGTCTTTTGGTTCGATGACAGCTCTGCCGGTGAAAAAAATCTTGGACGCATTTACCGCTACATTCCAGGCACCAATACCTTGGAGCTTTTCTATGAGGCAACAGATGCAAAAGACATGGAATCTCCGGATAACATTGCTATGACTCCATGGGGCGACCTTTGGTTCGTGGAAGATGGAGCAGGTGACGATCGACTTATGGGAATTACACCTGAAGGCAAAATCTATCCTTTTGCTCACAATCGTCTCAATGGATCTGAAATGACAGGGCCTACCTTCTCGCCTGACGGAAACACGCTTTTTGTTAATATTCAAAGCCCAGGCAGAACCTTTGCGATCTGGGGTCCATTTGCCCGCAGTAACTCTGCCCGTGCAAGGGAAATGTCTTACGCTGTTCCTTCGAAAAATTTTGCACCACAGGTTTCTAGCAAGGTTGCCCAGTTTGCCGAGAGTCAAGGAATGTCGATTCTAGAAGCCGCAGCATTTGAGCGCCACGGACTGAAGATTTAACCTTTATATGAATCTATAAAAAGATGTAAACTGGCCCTGTGTCTGGTTTACATCTTTTCTTTTTGAATTATCAAATAGTGGCGTAAAACCCCTTTCTTCAGAAATGGGGATATAAGCCATATTTTTTTCTTTTTACTATCAATTGCTATTCCATAGTAGTACAATAAGTATATGGAACAAATGTTCTGTTAGGAGGTGAAAAAATAAATGGAACCCCATAAAAAGAACATGAAAGAACAGAAGAAAAAAGAATCGAAAGGAGATATTGTCATTCGGAAATTTCCGCTCCGTTTAACCGGCGAGGAGAGAAGATTAGTCGATACTCTACGTATGGAAGCAGCAAATCTGTGGAATGACTGCTTAGATCTCCATTGGTGGCTATATGATGCATATAAGGTTTGGACAAGTGCATCTGAAAAAAAGCAATGGTACAATGCCACCACGCATAAATTACACTCGCAAACGATTCAATCGATCATCGAGCTACATGAAGAAACATGCAAAAGAACAAGGGAGTTACGGGCAAAAGGTGAGAAACAGTGGCGGTACCCTTGGAAATACAAAAAGTTCTTTTCCGTTAAATTTAAAAAAACTGCGATTACATTGTCCGGTAAAAAGCTCAGGTTTAGCAATGGAAAACAACAATCCCCCTTAGTGATCCCTCAACCAAAGCACATTGATTTCCATACGATAAAAAGTGCCGAAATCGTTTGGCACAAAAATCAATACTGGATGCATCTAGCAGTGGAAGTACCAAAACAAAAGCAGGTTCAAGGTAAAAAGGAAGCCGGCTGCGATTTAGGGATCATCCATGCGGCCGTTTTAAGTAACGGAAAAGTCCACCTCATTGTAACAGGAAGAGAACTTCGCTCGTTACAGCGCTACAGAAACAAAAAGTTGAAAGAGTTTCAGAAGCTGATTAGCCGGAAGAAGCCAGGTTCGAATAAAAGGCAAAAGCTCATTTTGCGTAAACGCCGTTTTTTAGAAAAACTGGAACGGAGAATGGAGTATCTATTGCATTCGATTTCGAAAATGGTCACCGATTGGTGTGTGGAAAATCAAATTAAAACACTCTATATCGGAACACCGGATGGCGTTCAAAAGAATACGAAAAAGAAAACCCGTAAAGAAATTCGTCAACAATTGTCCAATTGGAGTTTTGGGCAATTAATCGAAAAAATAAAGTCCAAACTGAAACTTCGAGGAGTCAAAGTCCAACTTGTAGAAGAGTCCTATACTTCTGGTACGTGCCCGTCATGTGGAGAATTCCGCAAACAAAGGAATCGAGACTTCGACTGTCATTGTGGCGCGGAAGGACATCGGGATGTAGTAGGTGCCATGAATATTTTGGACAAGGCTGTCAATAAACAGCTAACGAAAAATCGGGAACTACCTAAAATAGAAGATACAAAGTATCGCCGAGTCCTTTTAGCTCCCATTGTCTCGCGCAATGAGGCTAAAAGGGCAGTGGCGTAGTGCCTATGATTGGGCTGCGGTATGTGGTTTTTACTACATTTCGTAATGAACTGGAGAAGTAGTAAGACCTGGAAGCTCCGGCCGAAAGGTGGCTTTGATGAAGGTTTAAAAAAGAATCCCCTGGATTTATCCATGGGGCGAAGTCAAGTTGGATGGCTCGTTGATGGACCATTTCATAAAAAAAGTCTTAGCACATGGACTAAGACTTCTTTTTCATTTACGCAGCTAGATTCACTTGTAGTTTTCGCCGATAAACGACCTTTGATAATAGAACGCTGCATTCATATAGGAAAATCAGGGGGATGATTACCAATATGTCTGATAGAAAATCCGGCGGGGTGATGAAGATTGCGATTAAAATTAGTACAAAATAGGCGTATTTTCGAATCTTTTGCAATCTATATGGGTTCAGCACTCCGACACTTGTTAGGAACATGATAATCACTGGAAGTTCAAATAAAAATCCAAATGGAAGCGTCATATGAATTAAAAACATAAAGTACTTTTCTGTTGTAAAAAAGGTCATAAACATTTCCTCTGACATCGAGAGGAGGAATTGAAATACCGTTGGAAAAATGACAAAATAGCCGAAGCAAATTCCGATAATAAATAGAAGGAATAGTGCTGGAATATAAGCCAGCGTTGCTTTACGTTCCGTTTCTTTCAATGCGGGACGGACAAACAGCCAAGTTTGATAGGCGGCCATTGGGATGGTTCCTGCAATGGCCACGACACTTGATAGGATCATATAGACCCATAAAATGTCGCTCGGTCCTAATATGGCCAGCTTCACTTCTAAGTCCTTCACTAGCCAGTGATAAATGTCCTGTACATAGATAAAGGATACAATGAAGAACAGGATAAATGTTCCTAGTACGAAAATGAGACGTTTACGTAATTCTTCAAAATGACCAATCAGGGCCATATCGTGGTTTTTCATCTGGACGGTCCTCCTTATGAAAAAGAAGATGCAAGCCTTCTTACATCTTCCTAAAAAATGATTTGGATTAAATGGCTTTATCCTCCTTTTTGGGCAGTGCTTTTGCCGGCTCTTCATCGGAAACTAAATCTCTTGTTGATTTTTTGAATTCCTTTAATGTGGAGCCAACCGCGCGGCCTAATTCCGGTAATTTTGAAGGGCCGAAAATGATTAAGGCGATTACAAGAATAAGAATCAAACCAGGAACCCCAATATTTTGTAGCATTTAAAATTTCCTCCTCTTATATGGCTGTATACCTAAGAAAAAAAGTATGTAGTGGATTTTCATCTCCTTCTATAATTATAGGTTACTACCATCACTATGTTAATTAAGTGAGTGTAAAGAATTGTAAATAAACGATTAATTCTATTAATCGTCTGTAAAAATGTTCGAGATGGGGAAGAAGCGAATCGTGCACGTGATCACGGAAAAACGAAGTCGTCCTAAGTGCTCGCGGAGGCATTTACTCAACGCCTGAAACAGCACCAATGGAAATGGCAGACAATAGATTACCATGAACTTCTGGTAACAAAAAGGTTTCGCTCCCTGTGAAGCCTTTTTGTCATACTTATTAAGCTTTTTGAGGCTTACTGTAAAGGTTGTAACATTATTATCTACCATGTAAGAATCTTAATAGATTTTTAACATAAAAGTTACCCATTCTTTCAATGAAAATCCCAACCTCTATGTTAAGATAATTCAAAGCCAATTTTTCAGGAAGTATTCTTTATTGATATTAAATATAATTGGCGAAACATTAACCATTCTTATATGAATGGTTGAATGTATAAAAGGAGGTCTTTTTTTGAAACGAAAATTACAAGCAATGTTTCTTGCCATACCAATGTTTTTCTCTGTTCCTTCTATCAGCTTTGCAGACGTAGCAGAAGGAGATGTCATTGTTACATTAGGAGAAAACCTAACCGAACAGCAAAAAAATGATATGTTAGCAGAGTTAGCGGTACCGGAAAACGCACAAATTATTACCGTATCTAATAAAGAAGAGCATGATTATTTAGGGGAGTCTATTCCTAAGGCACAAATTGGTTCTATTGCTATTTCATCAGCGAGCATCACAATCGGTGCCAAAGATTCCGGGTTAGACGTTCAAACGAACAATATTACATGGGTTACGGATGAAATGTATACAAATGCCTTGTTTACAGCGGGTGTAAAGGATGCGAAAATTCAGATTACCGCTCCGTTTTCTGTTACAGGTACAGCTGCTTTGACAGGAATAATGAAAGCTTACGAAACGACAACTAATGAAGAAATTCCTGAAGAAATCAAAAAAGTGGCGAATGAAGAAATGGTGAAAACCGCACAGCTCGGTGACTCAATTGGAGCGGAAAATGCTGCTGCTCTCATGGGAAAAGTCAAGGATGAAATCGCCAAGAATGAACCGAAAACAGAAGCTGACTTGCGTGCATTAATTGAACAAGTTGCGACGGAGCTTGGGATTACTTTAAAAGATGCAGAGTTAGATATGTTAGTAGACTTCTTCAATAAACTAAACGCTATGGATATTGACTGGAATCAAGTAAAAGAACAATTTAGTGTTACGACAGAAAAAATCTCGACATATTTGCAATCTGAAGAGGGTCAGTCATTTTTACAAAAGCTGCAAGATTTCTTAAATCGCTTACTTGATGAGGCTCGTGTCCTCTTTGCTTAGAAGGATAAGGGGAATGAGGCGATATATTAATGGCTACACTCCAATCTTAGTTTTGGCATGTTTGTAATCGCGGTTTTAAAATTTATGATCAAGATAAGAATCCTTGAACACGCTGTAAAGGCGTGTTATTTTTTTGATTTCATGTGTACATAAAATTAAAAAGCTCTTTCCATTTTATCGGAAAGAGCCTTTTTGCAGTTAAGGTGCAAAAAAATAAGGATAGTGCCAATAAATTTGGCAAATTGTTTTAAAAAAAGTTAATAAAATAGCGTTTTTAATATAAATATTGTGTCGATCATCCGGGGGGTGCCTTGCATCACTTTTTATGTTTTTCCAACCCAGGCATTTTCTGAGTATCCACGTTCTTCCCAGTACCCAATATGTTCATCTTTAATGAGTTCAATCCGGTTTAACCATTTAACGGATTTGTAAGCGTACATTTTCGGGACGATTAATCGAACAGGACCGCCATTCTGTTGATTAATTAATTTTCCATCTAATAACATGGCGACCATTATATCCTTCTCAATTGCTTGCTTTAGGGATAAGGTATCGGTGTAAACTCCATCAGCAGAATAAAATTTTACGTATTTTGCCTCTTTTTTAATACCTGAATTCTCAAGAAGCTTCTTTAATGGTATGCCTTCCCATGTGATATTATAAACGCTCCAGCCTGTTACACAATGGAAATCACTTACTTGTACATCCCGTTGAAGCTGTACAAATTCACTCCAATTATAATGTTTTTTCTGTTCAACTAGACCATCAATCGTCAGATTCCAATTCTCACTGGTAAATTTCGGAACCTCTGTAACTGTATAATACCGAAAATCTCCCTTCTTGCCCCCGCCAATAGGCGGGGAGGAGTTTGGCTCAGGCTCGGGCAAGGGCTTTAGTTGATTACCATCTGTTAAAGCTTCTGTCTCCCCGTATGTTGGGAGATAAGACCTTATCCATTTTGTAAAGGTTGGTAAAAAGGTAATAGCGATTAGGCTTCCGCTTAACACTTTTAAAAAGGTTCTTCTTTTATAAATCGGATTCCGGTCATCAATGATGATAGGTTCCTGTAAGCTCTTTTCTGATTGTTTTCCTTCCCCCAGTCGATTAAACCATTTACTGCGGGTAATGCTGTGATAGATGGCATATGGGGCCCCAATCCATGTGGCTATATCATGGACGAACAATGACCAGGAGCTAATATATGGTGGAAATTGTCTATGAAAGGTTAACAAAAAACCTGAAGCAATCAGTAGAATTAAGATCGTAAAGATAAGATAGAGATTGCGACGATTATTTTCCTTTTTTTGAAGTGTCTTGAGATGCTTCTTCATCTTAGGAAGATAAAACATCAAAGGTAGACAAAGAATGACTCCAATCCAAATATGAAGATCCCTGATCCATACTCTGACGGATGGAAAAATGGAACGAAAGGAAGAAGAAAATAAGATAAAACCTGTTACACTTAATACTAGAAATAAAATGGCATTAGAATGATGTAGTCGAATAAGTCCTTTGCCGAAATTCAACTTCCTTTGAAAAAAAAGTCTATAATTCATTCCTTACACCGACCTAACGTTTAATAATGGGGATAGTAACAGTAAAAGTACTCCCTTTTTCAAGCGATTTATCCCTTTAATAAATTCCCCTTAATTTTAACATGCTCAAGGGAAAAGTAATAAGCGGTAACCTATTTCCCATCCATGATAACCTCTTCTTTAGCTTTTTTCGCCTCTCCCGAAGCAGAAGCCGACCCTCCAAAAAAAGAAACCATGATTCCGGTAATAATTGCTGTGGAAGTCCATATTCCGGTCTTACTCCTTTAGCAATGGCAAAGTCCATCGCTAAAGGAATCGCTACAATACCGGCGATCAATCCAACAACTACATCTTTCTGAAAATGTCCTAAGTTATACCCTCGAAACCTCCTAGTGGGGAATCATTTAGTCACCTTACTTATAAGACTGGGTATGTTTGTGCTGTTTGACTTTATATCTTTATATCCGTCGATCACCAGATCCAATTTTCCTGTTTCAGGATCAATCACCATCCCATGAACAGCGATATTTTTAAGGAATAATGGGTGACTTTTAATTAAACGGACACTGTTGGCGACACTTTCTTCTACACATTGAAAACCCGTCAGCCACCTGGACAAATCAATCCCAGCGTTTGTGAGAATATCGATCCGCTCCTCGTCAATTCCATTCTGTTTTGCTTTTTTTAGAATAGAGGATGCTTCTAAACCTACCATACCACATCCATGATGACCGATCACACACACTTCTTCAGCCTTTAGTTCATAAATAGCGACTAGAATGCTGCGCATGATACTGCCGAAAGGATGAGAGATCACAGCCCCGGCGTTTTTGATTATTTTCGCGTCCCCATTTCCTAGACCCATTGCTTTGGGGAGCAATTCCAGCAAACGAGTATCCATACAAGTTAGGATGACTAGTTTTTTATCTGGAAATTTTGTCGTCTTAAACTCCTCATACCGGTTTTGATCAACAAAATCCTTGTTGTATTCGAGAATTTTAGAAATCGTGGTCATAATTTTTTCCTCCATTTCATGATTTAGGATGTTTTATTAACATCAGCTCCCTAAAAAGGGGGATGTCCAATTAAATTAACCCAAGCTCACGTTTTGTTTTTCTTTTTGCTTTAGGGTTTGCTTCTTCTTTTGAGAGGGTTGAACATTCTGCAAAAGAAAAATGTTTACACCCTTTACATCGCTTAACATCCAGATTTGAGAGAGCATAATTGATAGCTTCACCTGTATGGGCAAAGAAATTTTCCTTACCTGCCAATTGATAAAAACCAGTTTTCTTAAATAAATCTTCCAATTGCGGCTGGATACCAGAAAATATTACTTGTTGGTTACTATCCTTGAATTTTTTTACAAGATTCATGAGGAGGGCCTCCCCAGACGAATCCACGATGGAAACTTTACTCATTCTTAACAGGAGCACTCTTGGTTCTAAACGCAAAATTTCTTCCATTTCCTTCTCGAACTGCTCGGTGGTGCCAAAGAATAATGGACCTTCTACAGTGTAAATATTAATTTGCGGGCAGTTTGAACCTTGCTTGACCATTTCGGGTTTTACTAGTTTATCGTTTGGATCCGGCAAAACCTTTGATACTTTTAACGTCCTGCTTATTCGGATGACAAAAACGAGGAGAGCTAAAAGCAGACCTACTCCAACGCCTGTAGTTAAATCCATAAAAACGGTTAGCAGAAAAGTAGAGACTACTACAAGGGAATCCATCGTTTTTGATTGTAAAATATGGGCAAATTCCTTGCGCTCACTCATATTCCATGCAACATACATAAGAATGGGAGCCATACTGGCCAAAGGGATGGCAGAGGCATATGGCGCTAACAATACTAACACTAGTACTACGACAACACCGTGTATGACACCTGATAAAGGGGAGAACGCACCGTTTTTAATATTCGTTGCCGTTCGCGCAATCGCACCAGTGGCAGGAATTCCTCCAAATAAAGGGGTGACGATATTGGCCAATCCCTGTCCAATCAATTCTTTGTTACTATCATGCTTACTGCCGGATATGTTGTCTGCTACTAAGGCAGATAATAATGATTCAATCCCCCCAAGCATGGCAATGATGAACGCAGCAGGAAGGAGTTCAATCACTACATTGACCGTTAACTCAGGGAACTCAAATTTTGGTAATTCATTTGGAATGGCTCCATAAGTTGAACCGATGGTTGCAACCTGATTTGGAAAGAACAGTGCAGCAACAACAGTTGAAACCATTAATCCTAACAAGGCACCTGGAATTTTAGGCAAATATTTTGGTGCTAATATGACAATAGCTAAACAAATACTTGCTGTAAAAATACTATAAATATTGATTGTATTTAAATTAAATAAAATTTCTTTCATATTCAAATGAAAGGCTTCTTCTTTTTTTAAGTTTTCAAGCCCCAGGAAATTGGCAATCTGGCCAGAAAAGATAATCACGGCAATTCCAGCAGTAAAGCCGATTACCACTGGACGAGGGATAAATTTAATATACCTTCCTAATTTAAACACACCCATAAGAAGAATTAAAAACCCTGCCAAGAAGCCAGCGATTAACAGCTTTTCATATCCAAACTGGATCACCACTCCCAATAAAACCGGGACAAAGGCTCCAGTCGGGCCTGCAATTTGAAATTTAGAACCTCCAAAAAGAGAAACAAGGATTCCGGCAATTGCCGACGTATAGAGTCCATACTCTGGTCTTACCCCTGAAGCAATCGCGAAAGCCATTGCTAAAGGAATCGCAACAATCCCAACAACTAACCCGGCAATCAAATCTTTTTGAAGATAGCGTAGGTTGTATCCAGAAAACCTTTTAGATGAAACCATTTATTACATCATTCCATTTCTATATTGTATAGTTTTTCACAAGTAAAAAGGACAAAGCTAATTTCCAGTACGACAATGTTTCATAACCTTTCTATTTCTTTTATCAACTTTTGAAACGAGAAATCATAGTTGTAAAAAACCTCCTTCAAATACTTTTTTGTTACCCGGAATCATTATAAAAAAAGAGTTATGTTCCGACGCTCTGTAAAATCCCTGTTGTCTCTTTCCATGTAGAGATACGCTTTGAGGGAAGAAGAGTTTCATTTTTTTGAATTTTGATACATATTTACCAAATTATTCTCTTGTGTTTTAGGGAAATGGTCCAAGAATTTGTTAAAGCAGTAAGAGAAGTATAGTAAATTTTGGGGAGATGGTAAGTTCAAGAAGAAGAGCTCCTTTATTTAATGGGAAGTTGATCCAAGCTATTTTTTACTTAAGGGGATAAAAAAATTTTTTGTCCCTGATAACCATTGAATAAAAATACGTATTATTGTATATTTATAAATAATTATTGCAAAAGGAGATACAAAATGGATATTTATCATGCAGTGACAAGTGATGTTAAAGATATTTATGATTTAGTCCAAATTTATGCTAAAAAAGGAATCGTATTGCCTCGTACGTATTTATCACTCTATCAACATTTACAATGTTTGTATGTTATGAAAGAGGATAATAATATACTAGGGGTTGCAGGATTACATGTTTTAGGACAGGACCTGGCAGAGATACGATCTTTGGTTGTTTCTCCCGATTATGCTGGAAAAGGTATTGGTCGCAAATTAGTAAATCGTATTATAAGTGATGCGCCGAAACTTGGAATTAGCCGTGTAATGTCTTTCACATACGAAACAGAGTTTTTCAAAAAATGTGGTTTTAAGATCGTAGCCAAGGAGACTTTGCCTGAAAAAGTGTGGGTGGATTGTATGAATTGTCCTAAGTTGGATTGCTGTGATGAAGTCGCAATGATAAAGTATGTTGGGTAAGGTGTCAGATAGGTTGCATACAGTGATATTAAACTTGGCAGTTTACAAGAGAAATAGGAATGGCGCCATTATGTGGTGCCCATTTTCTTCGTTGTTTAGCAAAATGATAATTTCCTAGATTTGTAATGGTACAATGCGACGTGCGAGAAAAGACCCAAGTAAATAATTGGCACTGAGTTCATAAGGAAATCATGTAAGAAAGAAAAAGTAATAGGCTAAATGTTCTTTCCTGTGGAGGGGAAAAATGATATTCAAGGCAAAAGAAATAGCAGAAATTCTTTTTTTTGGACAATAATTCGTTTTACCAGAGAAGATAAAGGGAGGATATTGCCCATTAAAATTAACAGTAAATTTATAACTATAAGAAAATTTTTCTGAAAATTCAATTTAAATTTGAAAATGTAAGCGTTTTCCGTTATAATAAATAATGGGTTGGATGG
Organism: Neobacillus sp. C211; assembly: GCF_051842875.1. Lineage (NCBI taxonomy): Bacteria > Bacillati > Bacillota > Bacilli > Caryophanales > Bacillaceae > Neobacillus > Neobacillus sp. C211. Next base: position 11,461 of record NZ_JBPXRO010000035.1, on the reverse strand, counting down.
CATGCGTGGCCGTCAGCGTATCTGGCGTAGGTGGGGCCGATACTAGGGACAGATGTAGATTGTCCTTGTAGTAAAATACTTAACATCATTCGTTATATTATATGGAAAATCAAGGATGAAGGAGAATTATAAGAAAAACCCATATAAATGTACTGGATCGATTAAATTGCGATCCAGTTTTTATTTGAAATACGATCAATACTTCGTATATTTAGAAACGACTTTTACGACACCGTTCATTCTCTAAAATTTTAAGATATGAAATGGGAAACGCTTGAAATGATTTACCTCTAATTGTGGATCATATTTGTTATGATTGCACTCGTCCATATAACAGCCCTTCTCAGCTTAAGCGTATGTACTCCACATTTATGCTGGAAGGGCCAAATATTTTAACTAGAGGAAACATTGAAAACTGTTCACCGTGTCGTTCGTTGTATTTCATTCATTTTTTCGTTTTGTTCCATTTGATTTAATTTACTCCTTGTGTATCTATTGGAGAAAAATAACACTACGATGAAAAAAATCAAGCATCCACCCATAATCAACAAGAAATATTGAAACCCTGAAACGAGAACTGAAAACTCCATTCAAATCCCCCTCGTATAATGACTTGTCTTCTATGTATTTCTATGAATGTAAAAAAATCCCTGCCATTAAAGCAGAATAATGTTAAGGTTTGACCTTTTTATGGGAAGTATTTACTATGGGATATGGTTTAATAAAAGGGAATTGAATGAATTAAGTCACAGTATCTAGTTCAACAGCAACGGTGGTTCCTTTTTAAAACAGTCATAAAATGCCCTGGTGAGACGAATCTCTCCCAGGGCATTTTCTATGCATTTCTCGAAACCAATTATGCGCCTTTTCTTTTTTTTGATTGTACAGACTTTGATGAATTAAACAGATACTCTTTTACAGAATTTGTTTGATGTTTCGCTTTTGCTGTGAAAAAAGGATTCAAAATGATAATGGTTAAGAAGTTTGCTGATAATCCCCAGAACCCTTCATAAATTCCATGTGAGCTGTTTGTTCCGTATACTGTAAATGTTGTAGCTAATCCCACAAGTAATCCAATAATTGTTGCTTGTCTCGTTTGATTTTTCCAGAATAAGCTGACAACAATTGCAGGGAAAATTTGAACCATTCCTGAAACACCTAAAAGCTGCAAAGATACTAGTGCTGTAGGGAATAACAGTCCAAATAATAAAGCAAGACCAATGACAACAAACACCATTGAACGAGTGACGAGAGTTAATTTAGCCCCTTTTACGTTGGGATTGATTAAATCACGATAAATGTTGTTTGCAAATAAGTTGGAAGCACCGATGGCCATAATAGAGCATGGAATTAAGGATGCTAAGGCAATTGTTGAATAAGCTAACCCTTGTCCAATCCCGCCGTATGAAACTTGAATTAGATTTAAAAAGGCAAAACGCGGATTGCTTCCTGCAGGTAACACATGGTAAGCAACAAAGCCAAGGAAAATGACCAGAATTAAGACTATATTATATAAAGGCAAGAACATCGCATTTTTTCGAACGGCATCCGCGCTTTTCGCTGTGAATACTCCTGTTGCTCCATGAGCCCACATAAATAATGCCAAGGCTGAGACTACAGACGCTGTCATGAACCATGGAATGCCTTTGGGGCCGTCGGTTGGAATCGTCAGCAATTGTGGTGATTCCTTCACAAGTGTATCAATCATCGGGCTCCAGCCGCCAAAATGGATAATCGGCAGAGAAACCACAAGGAATAACATAATCGCCCATACGAGAACATCTTTAATGATGGCTGTATAGGTTGGGCCTTTGATACCGCTAAAGAATGTAAAAAGTGCCACAAGAAGGAATGACGTAATCACGACTACCTTCACATTAATATATCCTGTTCCAGCTACCTGAAGCGTATCTTGAATCCCTGCTAACTGCAAATCGATATACGGGATAAGCATCAATACGCCGACAATTGCAATAATAGAAGAAAGAAGTTTACTGCCAAAACGCTCCCTCGCATAGTCTGCAAGTGTGGTTAGTTTAAATTTATTCGCTACTTTCCATAGTTTAGGAAGGTAAAAGTATGAAACAAAATAGGCTAAGATACAGTAAGGAATAGCAAAGAATGCAAGACTTCCCCCTGCATAGGCTGTACTCGTCAATCCCAAAAATGTATAAGCTGTATATAAATCAGCCCCTACTAAAAACCAAACCAGCAATCCGCCAAAGCGTCTGCCGCCAACAGACCATTCCTCTACTGAGCTTCGCGAAGATTTATTGCGCCCTGCGATAAATCCAATCAAAACAACGGTCAAGACAATGAAGACTGTGATTAACAAAGCTGTCAAATTTCCATGCATTAGTCAAGACTCCCTTCTGATTTCTGGAGTTGATAAATCCCTAATGTGCATAAAGGTGTTAATACGATCCATAAAAAGAGCCAAAATTGAAGGAAGGGTAATCCTAAAACAACAGGATCAATTCGATTTACGAATGGTAAAACGGCTAATTGAGAAATAAAAGGGAGTATTATTAATAATAATTTAATGAATTTTCTGCTCATTTGGTGTACCTCCTGTTTGATATTCAAATAATACTATTGTCCCGACAATAGTATTGTTAAATAATTTTACATGTAGGTTATAGTAACAATTTTTCCAAGAGATTACAAGTGAATTATTTAATAATTTATAAAATTCGAATTAACTAATTATTTTACAAATCATTATATAGATATATACCTGCACTCAACCTAACATATGTGTAGTAAAGGATTGAATGAAGTTGAAGTTGAAAAGGGCTTCATTTAAAAGTTGTTATGTTAACCACTGTTATCAGGAGCGGTATGAAGGACAAAAGTTGCCGGAGAAGCACAAGAGATGTGTCCCATCATAAGGGGCCGTTTATGAAACATCAGATAGGTTCAGATTCTTTTGGGTGGACTTTGAGGAGCCAACCTATGAGGAAACAAAGCTGCTAAGTGAATACTTTCATTTTCATCCATTAGCAATTGGTTATTGGGATCTGTGTCCTTTTTGCAGTCTCTGATGAATTCCACCAGTTATTTGTAGCGGGCAGAGGGGCTCAGGTAAAAGATGTTTTCATTGATAGTGCGGGAGCGATAGTGGGAATTGTGATTTATGGGATAGTGAATCGATTTTTATCAAAAAAAAGCGTAAAACCCCTATGAGATAAGGATTTTTACGCTTTTTTTTAGATGATACTGTTGCCGGTCCAGCCTATTAGAAAATAAAATGAGTGATTACTTTGATCCAACCGAAAAACGCAATCCATAACGGAACACTTAGTGATGTACCCCAAATTAATCCAATTAATAGATTCCCCTGCTTGTCCATGAAATCCACTCCTATGATCGACATAGATAAACATTTATGGTTTTTGAGTTTTATTGATAACGCTTTCAATAGTTGAGATCTCAAATAGGCCTTCCCCAACTAAGGGGTGTTAAGTTTTCAGATTGTTTCCTTTATGATACCCAACCACTGTTAGGGAAAAACGTAGAAATGCGCGAAAGTTGAAAAAATATTTCGACAATAAATGTGGTGAAGTGCGAATGGATGTAAGACTGTCGTTGCGTCACTTTATTATCATATTAAATAGGTTAATAGGGCTATTTAATCCATAGTAATCGATGGTATAATATGAAAATAAACACATAGTTCGTACGAAAGGGCACTCCCATTGAAAGATGGTGTCGCAAAACTAGAGGGGCTAAGGTTGTCAAAACTATGCTAGCCAGTTACCGAATATGATCGATCACCTTACTACGAATTATAAAACACACTCTAGGAGGTAATACTATGTTTATATTTATTGCAGGCCTATTTGTTGGATCGTTCTCTATGCTTTTGATTATGAGTCTAATGGTTGCAGCGAAAAGAGGAGACCAGTTAATCGAAACACATCGATAAAATGAAAGCGTTTTCTAAAACAATCCCGTCTTTTAGGGGTTGTTTTTTTATTTTTAGGACAGGCGATCAGAGATTCAATCACATTTTCGTCGCTAGTATCTCTACGTGACTGACTTCTTTGCCAAAGCCTATTTTTAAAAGGGTTACCTCCCCACTCCAAAGCGAAAAAAAGCCGAATGATGCTTTATCATCATTCGACTTAATATAGTTACCAATCCATTCTATTTAAAAGTTCTGAGCTACTAGATCTTTGATTTTGTCCTGATTAATCACTAGCTGGTAGTTATTTGCTTTTAAGATATCATCGTACATTCTTTTTCCTTCACCGGGGATTTGGTGGTATTCCAGCTGGGTGTTGGGGTCGAAATCTTTCGATGCTAGTCCAAGGCTTAACATATCTTGTGTAGACATATTGGTCGCAATCACAAAGTCAGGAATGGATTTCACTAATGAAGGCAAGTTGGTGATATTTTTTGGACTTAAGGCCTTCTTTGCAATTCCTTTTAGTGCTTCTTCTTGTAACTTTTGACGACCATATTCGCCACTTGCGAGGGAATAGCGCTCGTGTACAACCTCAGCTACCATTTTTCCGTCAAAGGAATGGGTTCCAGCACTTATCACTTTATCCTTGTTTTCACCATACCAAGGATGCGTTAATTTCACATCAAATGGTACGCTCATCTCAATGCCATCAACGGCATCAACCATTGCTTGAAAGCCGCCATAATTGGTTTCAACATAGTAATTGATCGGAGTTCCTGTTAATTCAGCGACTGCATTGACTGCTGCTTCTACTCCTTTTTGGGCCCCTTTTGTGGCCTGCATAATATATTGAACACTTGTTAGTTTGGTATAGCCGTACCCATCTAAATGAACGCGGGTATCACGTGGAATGCTAATCGCATCATATTGATGTTTTGTTAAATCGACATGGACCAACATCATCGAATCCGAGTGACCCACATTTTGTCCTTTTCGTTCATCGGACCCGATCAATAACAGGTTAAAAACGGGTTCTTTTACCTCGACAGATTCACTTGTTGATGTGGAATCGTCCGTTTTTCCTGAACTAACTACAGGCACCGTGGTAAAATGATTATTCGGCTGTATCTTATAGTATTCATATCCAAGGCCCGCAACAATGAGTAAAATAATCCCCAATATGCTAAAGCCGGCAATCTTCCATTTGCGTTTATTCTTCTTTTTCATAATTTCCTCCGATGGATTAGCAAAATCAATTCTATTAATTTTACAGTTTTTGAATCATCTATTCAATCATAATTTATGGGAAAACATTGGCATTCTTGTGTCAATCCAGTCAATTATTATTAGATTCACAGCTATCCCGAAAATAATCACCAAAACCACCCTAGAAATCGGTCTTTTTCAAACGTTTTTTAAACCAACGAACATGCCTGTTCGCACTCAGCAGTGGAATATTTCGTGAACTACAAAATAAGCATATATACATAAAGGAATGAAACCCGATAGGCAGCCCAAACCAAAATTCCTTCCCTAACGACCCGGAATGGAGGTTACGATGAAAGCTATTATTCTAGCAGGTGGAAGCGGGACACGCTTATATCCGTTAACGATGGTCACCAGTAAACAATTATTACCCATTTATGATAAGCCGATGGTCTATTATCCGCTTTCCACCTTAATGCTTGCAGGAATTCGTGATATTCTGATTATTTCAACTCCAGAGGATACCCCGCGTTTCGAGGCGCTGCTCGGTGATGGATCACAGTTTGGAATACATCTAGAATATAAAATCCAGGCGAGCCCAGATGGATTAGCCCAGGCTTTTTTAATTGGGGAAGAGTTTATTGGCGATGATTCTGTCGCGATGATTTTAGGAGACAATATTTTCTACGGCAGTGGGATGCGAAAAATTCTCCAACGTGCGGCTCAAAAGGAGAGTGGGGCAACCATTTTTGGTTACCATGTACAACATCCAGAGCGTTTTGGTGTAGTGGAATTTAATGAAAATGGAAAAGTATTAACCGTCGAAGAAAAACCGCAGGTACCAAAATCAAATTATGCGATCACGGGTTTGTACTTTTACGACAATCGAATTGTGGATATTGCCAAAAGTGTCAGACCTTCGGCACGAGGTGAGTTAGAGATTACCACTGTAAATGATCGATATTTACGGATGGGAGAACTCGAGGTTGAGCTGCTTGGGCGGGGTTTTACGTGGATGGATACGGGAACACATCAAAGTTTAGTGGAAGCCACTAATTTTGTAAAAACAATTGAGGATCATCAAGGAATTAAAATCGCTGCACCCGAAGAAATCGCCTATATCAATGGCTGGATTGATATTGATAGATTAATTGAATCAGGTGAGAGATTCTCCAAGACAGGTTATGGCCAATATTTATTAAAAGTAGCCAATGGCAGCATCAAGTATTAAAAGAGGTGATAGGTTGAATGTGATTGAGACTTCCCTGCCAGGGGTAATGATTATCGAGCCAGAACTTTTTGGCGATCATCGCGGTTGGTTTATGGAGACCTATAGTGAGGGAAGGCTGCAGGAAGCAGGAATCGATGTGAAATTTGTTCAAGATAACCAATCATTCTCGGCAGCAAAAGGGACATTACGGGGATTGCATTATCAATTACATCCAAAAGCGCAAACCAAGCTCGTTCGCTGTACCAAAGGGGCGATATTTGATGTGGCCGTCGATCTTCGTAAAGGCAGCCACACGTATGGGAAGTGGTTTGGAATCGAGTTAAGTGCGGAAAATAAACGTCAATTATTGATTCCTAAGGGGTTTGCACATGGATTTTTGACGTTGTCCGATGAGGTGGAAGTTCAATATAAAGTAGACCACTTGTATACACCTGAATGTGACCGGGGCATCATCTGGAACGATCCAACCATTGGAATTGAATGGCCAGTTGTGACTCCGATACTATCTACAAAGGATGAAATGGCTCCATTCCTGGCAGATGCAGAAAATAATTTTAACTTTGGAGAATAAACGATGAAAATTCTAGTGACGGGTTTTACAGGACAGCTCGGTTTTGATGTGGTTCGTGAAGGGGCGAGGCGCAGTATTGAAATGGTTGGCGTGGGGTCAAAAGATCTGGACATAACAGATGAGCGTTCTGTTTACAAGGTTGTAAAAGAAATCAACCCGGATGCGATAATCCATTGTGCTGCCTATACGGCGGTTGATCAAGCAGAGGACGATCAAGAAAATTGCTGGAAGTTGAATGTTGATGGGACCAAGTATTTAGCCTGCGCCGCCAAGGAACTAAGGGCTAAATTTATGTTTATCAGTACAGATTATGTTTTTGATGGATGGGGTGATGCACCTTTTGACGAATCGAGCGCGCCCAACCCCGTCGGTTATTACGGGCAGACCAAATATGAAGCGGAGAAAATTGTCCAAACGACCTTATCCGATTGGTTCATCGTCCGGATATCATGGGTTTTTGGATTAAACGGGAATAATTTTGTGAAAACGATGCTGCGATTGTCTGAAACTAAAAATGAACTACATGTGGTGGGAGATCAAGTGGGTTCGCCAACGAATAGCTTGGATTTGTCGCGTTTATTAATTGATATGATTCAAACGGATCGATATGGAATCTATCATGCCACGAATGAGGGATTCTGTAGCTGGGCTGAATTTGCCGAAGAAATTTTTCACAAAGCGGGCAAAATAGTAAAAGTCCATTCGATTAAAACAGAGGAATATCCGACAAGGGCCGCCCGTCCCAAGAACTCGCGATTGTCGAAGCAAAAGCTACTGGACAATGGATTTATTCCATTGCCGTCTTGGCAGGAATCCTTAAAGCAGTACTTAAAAGCGTTAAAGCAAGAGGTGAAGTCATGCAAGGGAAAAAGCTTCTTGTAACTGGTGGAGCCGGATTCATCGGTGGAAACTTTGTTCAATATATGATTAACAAATACCCTCAGTATGAAATTTATAATTTAGATGGATTAACCTATGCGGGCGATCTAACCAAGCACTGTGAGATCGAAAAGAAGGAAAACTATCATTTTATGAAAGCCGATATTGCTGATCGGGAAACCATTCTACCGCTTTTTGAAAAAGAAAAGTTTGATTATGTGGTCCACTTCGCGGCAGAAAGCCATGTCGATCGCTCGATTACGGACCCAGAAATATTTGTTCGGACGAATGTGCTAGGGACGCAAGTGTTACTTGATGCCGCCAAACAAATAGAGGTCACCAAGTTTGTTCATGTATCAACGGATGAGGTATATGGAGAGTTAGAGCTGGATTCATCGACATTGTTTACAGAAGAGACGCCGTTACAGCCCAATAGTCCATACAGTGCAAGTAAAGCCTCCTCTGATTTCTTGGTTCGTGCCTATCACGAAACATTTGGACTGCCAGTTAATATTACACGCTGTTCCAATAACTATGGTCCCTTCCATTTTCCAGAGAAATTGATCCCGTTAACGATTTCTCGCGTAGTAAATAATCAGAAGGTACCAATTTATGGTGACGGAAAGAATATCCGTGATTGGCTGCATGTCCATGATCATTGTGCAGCATTAGACCTTGTTTTGCATAAGGGTGTTACCGGTGAAGTCTATAACATAGGCGGGCACAACGAGCGGACCAATTTAGAAGTGGTAAAAACGATTATTACCACGTTAGGAAAATCGGAAGAGTTCATTGAGTTTGTCCCTGACCGTTTAGGTCATGATAAGCGCTACGCCATTGACCCTACGAAGTTAGAGAAGCTAGGGTGGAAACCAATTTACACATTCGAAACGGGAGTCTCGCAAACGATTGAATGGTATTTGGATAACAAGTGGTGGTGGGAGCAAATTATTAGTGGGGAATACAAGAATTACTTCAAGAAGTAGTATTCTTTAGATCAATCATAGATTGTCAAAGCCCTGTATTCACTATCGTGGATCCGGGGCTTTTTATTTTTATGGCATCGCGGTTCTGCTAGTAAAGCTTTCCTGCTAAACTAACTAATTTTACCCATTAAATACCAAGAAATTAGTATATTTAAACTAAGATTTGATTATGTAGCAAACGCACCATAGTTCATCGACCTTCCTCTCCCAGCCGTAGAATCAGTATTGACGGTTTAAAACAATTTTCCTTCTCTGTGGTGAAGCGCTGATTTTTGCGCTTCATGGATGGCTAAAGGGGCAGATTAGCTGAATAAGACTTTGACGATTTTTTCTCACTTGCGATTAAGTGGTGCTAAAATAAACAAGTACAAGAATGACAAAATAGAGGTGTAGGAATGAAGTTAGAGGAGTTTACAATTGGACAGGAGTTCCAAACTAAATCATTAAAATTAACAAAAGAGGATATTATGAGGTTTGCAGGTGAATTTGATCCTCAATATATGCATTTGGATGAGGAAAAAGCAAATCAGGGAAGGTTTAATGGAATTATTGCCTCCGGTATACATACACTAGCCATTTCTTTTAAGCTTTGGGTTGAAGAAGGTATCTATGGTGATGATGTTATTGCTGGAACACGAATGAATAATATTAAATTTATAAAGCCCGTGTTTCCTGAAGACGAATTGCAAATCACTGTTAAAGTTATTGATAAGAAAGCAACTAAAGATGAAACAGGTATCCTTACTGTATTGTTATCTACCTTCAATCATAAAGATGAAAAAGTTTTTGAGGGTGACTTGTCTGTATTGATAAAGCGATGAAGGGGCATTTAAAAAACGGGCAGTTTAGATTGGTTGGTTAACTACCGAGTGCTTTTGTTGAAAATGGGTGAGTGGCACGTTTGAAACAAATGAGGACAAAAAACCGTTCAGTTGTCTGAACGGAGAAAGTTGAATTAGGAGTGTTAATAAATGAAATTTATATCCCTGTTTTAACGCCAAAACCTACTAACATTAAGCCAGTTGATTTTTGGAATACTTTCTGGAATTTGGAGTTATTCAACCATTTTTTTGCGTAATCAATTACATAAACAAGGGTTAGAAACCACAATACAGCAAGTAAAGTAAGGATTGATGCTAACACAATCAATTGCTGATTTACATTTCCGTTCAAATCGATAAATTGAGGCATGATAGTTATATAAACCAAAACAGTCTTTGGATTAAGAACATTACTAAGTAATGCTTGCATAAAGGACTCTTTATTATGCCGACTTGAAGAATTGGTAGGAGCATTCGCTTGTGCTTGAATTTCCTCTAAAGAGAACAAACTTTTAGCAAAAAAACTTTTTATACCCAAATAAATTAAGTAAGCAGCTCCCAAATATTTGATTGTACTGAAAAGAATTACAGACTTTGCAATGACAACAGATAATCCAAGAATAGCAATAAGCGTCCAAAAAGAAAGTCCCGTTGCCATTCCGAGAACTGTATAACGTCCAGCTTTTGGTCCATAGCTGAGTGTGTTTTTCACCAATAGCATAGTATCTGCTCCTGGAATAACAACCATCATTGCAGCAATTGAAATGTATGTTAGTAAGCTATCCATGTTTTTTCTCCCTTCCTTTGCTAATAGTGACTACCGAGGTAACTACTTACCAAGAGTATATCAGAAGCCTTTGGAAATAATCAACAGATTTTGATAAAATATTAGTTACTAAGGTAGCGACTAATATTCTATTGGAGGGTTTATGAAAGAAATCATTTTTGAAACATTAAAGAATCTAAATTTTACCGAATATGAAGCGAAAGCGTATCTTACCTTATTGGAGGAATCTCCATTAACTGGATATGCAGTAGCGAAAAATTCTGGTGTACCACGTTCAAGAATATATGAAGTTCTAGATAGTCTCGCCATACGAGGAGATATTCTGGTTAGTCCTGGAAACACGCCACAGTATACTCCTGTTCCTGCAAAGGAGCTAATTAAAAACCGCCGAAGGAAAGCAGAAGAGAATTTTGAACTGGCAGAAAAATCACTAGCGGAGTTCGAACGTTCTGCAAATGACCGTGAAAATATCTGGAATATCACGGGACACAATGAAATACTCCATAAGGTAAAAGTTTGTATATTATCTGCAAAAAAAAGAATTCTCTTAGAGGTTTGGAAAGAGGAATTCGAAGAATTGGAGTCTGAACTAAGACAGGCAGTAAAAAGAGGGGTCAACGTAACAATTATTGCTTATGGGGAAATCGTCACTGATTTTGCTAATGTTTACCTACATTATATGGGTCATGAAATTACAGAAGAGTATGGTGGACGATGGCTTGTTATTAGTGGAGATGATTCAGAAGTAGTAGCAGGTATTGTCTCGCTGGGTAAAGATAGCCGTGCAGCATGGACAAGGCATGTTGGGTTAGTAATGCCAATTACAGAAGTCATGATTCATGATTTGTATCTCATGGAAATTATGGAGAAACATAGAGAACTTTTAGAGGAAAGTTTTGGGGAAAACCTCGTGAATTTACGTCAAAAATTTTCTATTCACCCAGATTTTAAAAAACATTATGTAAAATAAATTTGTATGATTATCTGTTTTATATAACATAAGAAGAACAGCATTTCTTCATAGCAAATAGGCTGCTCTTCTTCAACTAAAGGAGCAGTTATATGTAGTA
>NZ_JBPXRO010000034.1:0-56844 GCF_051842875.1 Neobacillus sp. C211 | reverse complement strand
ACGGGGATTGAAGAAAGCAAACGAACAGGCTCTCCTTACGGCAGCCTGCCAAAATATGAAAAAGATTGCAACACAATTAGCAAGGCTAGAAAAAGTGTGTTGCAATTCATTAGGTTGATTACCTCCTTGTTGATTTCCGCGGAAGGCACGCAGACTCCTGCGGGAGGACGGGGCTGGGGAGACCCCGCAGGCACTAGCGCCGAGGAGGCTCCCCGGACCACCCGCGGAAAGCGAAGTGCCTGGAGCAGAAATCAACAGGCCCATTAGCAGGTACAATGAATAATTAAATGCTGAGAATAAAAAATTGCCGAGAAAAATACCCTTTCTCGACAATCTGAGAGGAGAAACCTCCTCTCTTTTAGCGGGCGCCATTATTTTGAATCAATTTAACCATGATATTTGCAATAGCTTGTTGTTCTTCTTTATCAGCAACAGACCAAAGATCAGAAAGAATTCTTTCTTGTTCGTTTTTTGGCTCTACTTGGCTTGATAAATAATCACCAATTTGAAAGGCAAGATTATTAATTGCTCCCTCACTCATACCTTCATTTTGTGCATGGTGAAGACGATCAGCAAGAAAGTCCTCCCACTGTTTCCAGTTATCTAAAACAGACATTGTTTTCCCTCCTTTAAATTAGTACAAGTTTATTTTGCGATGAAGTGAAAGGAACTATACATGAATAACTTGTGAATTTTATGTATACCAGCCACCATTTAACGCAAGGACTTGGCCTGTCATATAGGAAGATTCATCTGAGAGCAAAAAAGCGACACTCCTTGCTATTTCTTCGGGCTGACCAAGTCTTCCCATAGGTATCTCATAAGAAATCTGGTCCACCTCTTCTTGTGAAAAACTTTCCATCATTGGTGTCTCGATCGCACCAGGGGCGATCGCATTAACGCGAATGCCATTCATTGCTAATTCTTTACTTAATGCCTTTACAAAGGCAATTTGTGCACCCTTTGCGGTAGAATAGGCCACTTCACAGGCCGCACCTGTTTGACCCCAAATGGATGTAATCACGACAATGTTCCCTTTCCCTTTAACAAGTAATTTCGGCAGGAGCTCTTTGGTCAGCATTAATGGATTTAGTACGTGAATATTCATTAATGCCTCTGCTTCAGACTGTTGCAAATCAATAAGAAGTCCATATTGACTGATTCCACCGCAATGGATGATGGCGTCTAGCGAAAAAACCTCAGAGTAGACTTTCTTATATCCATTAGGACCGCCAAAGTCTGCTTGGATAGGAATATACTCTCCACCGTATGGCTGCAGTTTTTCGATTAGGTCTCGAATCGATTGTTCATTTTTATTATAATGCAGATACAAATGATAGCCTTTTTCAGCGAGTTTAAGCGCAATGGCTTGTCCTATTCCACCACTTGCCCCAGTGATCAGTGCATATTTCATTTCTTCACTCTCTCTCTAATAAAAAAACTTTTATACGAAGAAAAAGCGCCGTGTTACGACGCCTCACTTTTCTATTTTTTCTTTGGAACTACTTGGCAAACTGAAAAGCGTTCTTCCGAGATCACCTGAGATGCTAGTGATTGCACATCGTTTAAGGTGATTTTTTCAAGTGTTGGAACAACATCAAAAAGATTCATATCATTAAATGCATAGCGAGTAAATTGATTTGCGATATATTCAGGTGAATTGATCGCTCGTAGAAATGCACCTATCTTCTTTCTTTTCGCTCTTTCCAATTGCTCTTCATCAAAGATCATTTGGCTTTTAGCCTTCAAAAGCATTTTTTCTAGTGTTTCAGCCAGCTTATCAGGTTCACCTGTATCCCCGCCAATCATCGCAAACCCAAAACCTTGTTCCTGCGTGTAATCAAAGGAAAAGGTTTCATCAATTAAACCTTCATTATACAACTGATTATAATTTTCTGAGCTTTTTCCAAACAATAGATCCAGTAAAACATTCATTGTTAATTCATTTTTAAGCAATTCATCGCCTGTTTGGTCGACATGAAGTGCTTTAATACCTAGTAAGCATTTTGACGTTTGAACATTCATTTCAAGTACTTGTTTCTTTTCGGCTGCTTGTGGTGGTTCTGTTTCAAATTTGCGCTTGATTTCAGGCATATCCTTGTATTGTTTTTTTGCTTGATTTTCTTTCACTTGGTTCATGAAACTGTTGGGGTCCACTGGGCCAACAATAAATAACAGCATGTTGCTCGGGTGATAGAAGGTGTTATAGCATTCATATAGCCAATCTTTTGTAATATGTGAAATAGACTCAATTGTACCTGCTATATCAATCTTAACTGGATGATTCTGATATAGATTTTGGATTAATCCAAAGTATAAGCGCCAATCTGCATTATCATCATACATTGTGATTTCTTGCCCAATAATCCCTTTTTCTTTTTCGACCGTTTTTTCTGAAAAATAAGGATCCTGAACAAAATCAACGAGTGTTTCAAGGTTCTTTTCAACATCAGAGGTGCTTGAAAATAAATAAGCAGTCCGTGTAAAGGAGGTAAAAGCATTTGCGGATGCCCCTTGACGGCTAAATTGCTGGAAAACATCACCGTCTTCCTTTTCAAAAAGCTTATGTTCTAAAAAGTGAGCTATGCCGTCTGGTACTTTAACATACTCCTCTTTTCCTAATGGAACAAATGTATTATCAACAGAACCATATTTCGTCGTAAAGGTAGCAAAGGTTTTATTAAAACCCTTTTTAGGCAAGATATATACATTTAGTCCATTGGCTAGTTTTTCATGATAAAGCTCTTCCTGAAGCTGGTCAAAAGTTATTTTCTCCATCTATTTGCCCGCCTCCGTTCCAGTTAAGAAGTATATGGTATCAATTACGATTTTTTTTGCAACTTCTACAATTTCTTCTTTCGTTACTTTTTGCATTTCTTGCAGCCATGTATCCAAATTAATATTTGCATCGGCCACGACGTTATGATATAGAATTTCCGTAAGTCCTCTTGATGTGTCTATCGTCTCAAGAATTTGATTTTGAATCACTGCCTTGGTTTGTACGAGTTCTTGGTCTGTGAAATCACCATTTTTCATTGCCTCTAATTGATCATGAATAATTCCAACTGCCTGGTCATAATTCTTTAAATCAATGCCTGACATAACCATCATCAAGCCTTTGTGACTTTCAAGACGGCTCGCCGCATAATAAGCAAGGCTTGCTTTTTCCCGTACATTAATAAATAATTTGGAATGCGAGAACCCCCCAAAAATGCCGTTAAACACCTGCAAGGCAAAATATTCTGGGTCTCCATAGACGATATTTGTCCGATAACCAATATTTAATTTACCTTGTTTTACATCTTGTTCTTCTTTTATTTCCTGTACCTGACTTTTTCGGTTTATTTCCTGTGGTACTAACTTTTTCGGTTTTCTGCCCTCAAAATGTAAAAGTTCAGCAGCATAATTCTTTACCTCTTCTTCGTTTACATCCCCGATGATATATAAATCCATTTCATCATTTAAAAAAGCGTTTTTGTAATATTCATATAGATTCTCAGGTGTAATGGCTTCTACATCTGCCGCATCTCCATTTACCTCTAAGGCATAAGGTTCACCTTTACACATTTCTTGTATTAGTCGGACATTTGAGTAGCGCATTTTATCGTCAAAAACTGATTGGATCCTTTGTTTTTGTGTCCGCTTCTCTTTTTCTACAGTATCATGGTCAAATGCATTACCCTGAATATTTGGATTGGTTAATATTTCGGCTAACAATTCAAACCCTTTTTTTAATAATGGGCTAGGATCATTTAAGAATTTTTCATTGGCAATTTCGATGGAGAAACTCATTATATGGTTTTCACCTTTTTTCGAGAGGTCTACAAAAAAGGTGGCACCATATAACTCATCGAGATACGACCGAAGTGCCGTGGTTGTAGGATACTTTTTAGTGCTGCTTTGCAATACTTGAGGAAGAAGAGCGCGTTTGGTGACATCCTCCTTTGTTAATGGTGCTTTCATCTTCCAAATCAATGTATTCGTTTTATATTTTTCTGTTGGTATAAAGTGTAGTTTATACCCATTAAGTTGTGTTATTTTTTCTGTAGCAGTGGCCATTTACATTCCTCCTTAACTGTTCAAAGATCATACTTAACAATATGTAAACATTTTTCTTTATATCTTTTCCTTTGTAATAAAACCTATACTACTTATTACTATAATTTGACATGCTTGGTCATTACAAGCAAATACTCTTTGTTTCAAAAAAAAGAACCTCTGAAAGAAAATCAGGGGTTCTTTTTTCAACCTATTATCGATTACCTTTGATGTAGTGGGTTCCACTAGCTTTTGGTGCATCGGCACGACCGATGAATCCAGTTAAAGCTAAAATGGTTAACACATATGGAGCAATTAACAAGTATACATTTGGAATTTCCTTTAAGAAAGGTAAACTTGATCCAATGATACTGATACTTTGCGCGAAACCGAAGAAGATTGCAGCACCTAATGCACCAAGTGGATGCCATTTACCGAAAATCATTGCGGCTAATGCCATGAAACCTTGACCACTGATTGTCGAGTGGCTGAAGTTAGACGTAATAGATTGTGCATAAACTCCACCACCGAGACCACCAAGAGCTCCGGAAAGGATGACACCCAAATAACGCATTTTGGTGACATTTATACCCATTGTGTCTGCCGCCATCGGATGTTCACCGACTGAGCGAAGGCGGAGACCAAATGGTGTTTTGGTAACAATAAACCATACTAAAATGGCAACCAAAATTGCTAGAAACGATGTCCAATACGTATTTTGGAAGAAGATTTTACCGATTACAGGAATATCCTTTAAAACAGGAATATCAATTTTGCTAAACCCCTTACTGATAATTCCAGTTTCACCTTTATCATAAATGAGCTTTACAAGAAAAAGGGTAAGTCCTGTTGCGAGTAAGTTTATTGCCACACCGGAAACCGTATGGTCCGCCCGGAAGGTAATTGCCGCAACCGCGTGTAATAAGGAAAAGATTGCTCCTGCAGCCATTGCTATTAATAATGCTATCCAAGGTGTAGCACTGCCAAATGTATCAAATGTAGTTAAGTTAAATACGATCGCCGAAAATGCCCCAATTACCATTAAACCTTCAAGTCCAATATTAACTACCCCAGCACGCTCCGAGAAAATACCGCCTAATGCAGTGAAGACAAGAGGAGCAGCCCATAATAAAGTAGATGGAATAAGAATGATTAAAATATCCATTAAACTCAACTTACTTCACCTCCTTCTTACTGAATCGGTCAAGAAATACTCTTATTATATAGCTTGATGCAACAAAGAATACGATTAACGCAATAATGATATCAACTAATTCATTTGGTACTCCAGCTTCAAGCGGCATGTTTAGTGCTCCTACTTTTAGAACACCAAATAGTATCGCTGAGAAAAATACACCTAGAGCAGTATTACCACCTAGTAATGCAACAGCAATTCCGTCGAAACCAACGCCTGAGAATCCACCCTTTACAGCGGCATATTCGAATGTTCCTAGTCCTTCCATAGCACCAGCTAATCCAGCAAAGGCTCCGGAAATAACCATTGAAAGGATAATATTTCTATTAACATTCATGCCCGCATATTGTGCGGCATGTTGATTAAAACCTACTGACCTTAATTCAAACCCTCTTGTTGTTCTTTCTAATAAGAACCACATTATAAAACAAGATATAATAGCAAGAATAATACCCCAGTGAAGTCTTGAATAGTCAGTTAGACTTTCCAACCAGCCAGATCGTAATGTTGCTGATTTATGAATAGGACCTGAATTGTCCCCATGATTTGTGATTACATTACGAATAAGATAATTCGATACATGTAAGGCTATATAGTTCATCATAATGGTTACAATTACTTCATGCACACGAAAACGTGCTTTTAATAGACCAGGAATAAATGCCCAAAGCGCACCTGCAACTATGGACGCTAAGATAGCAAGTGGTAAATGAATAATACGCGGCAGGTCAAAAGCTACCCCTACCCAAACCGCTGCAAGCCATCCTACTAAGAATTGCCCCTCAACCCCGATATTAAATAAGCCCACTCGGAAAGCAAAAGCAACAGCTAATCCGGCTAAAATATATGGGGTAAACTGTCTTACTACTTCCCCGATATAATAGATATCTCCAAATGCGCCATTCCATAGTGCCGTAAAGGCCGCAATTGGATTGTACCCACTAAATAACATGATAATTGTTCCAACAATGATGCCTAATAAAACAGCAATAATTGGTGTTAAAATACTTTTAAACCGTTTAGACATGGTTTTGTTCACCCGCTTCCTTTCTATTCGATCCAGCCATCAACAATCCAAGTTCCTGCTCAGTCGTTTCCTTTGGATTAACAACAGCCACGATTTTCCCCTCATAAATAACCGCAATACGGTCACTAACATTCATAATTTCATCCAATTCAAAGGATACAAGCAAGACACCTTTCCCATTATCGCGCTGCTCGATTAAGCGCTTATGAATGAATTCAATTGCCCCAACATCCAATCCGCGAGTTGGCTGTGCCGCAATGAGTAGGTCAGGGTTACGGTCTATTTCACGTCCAATAATCGCCTTTTGTTGATTACCACCAGAAAGGGCACGTGCCAATGTGTATTCACTTGGTGTACGAACATCAAACTCACTTATTAGCGATTTAGCCTTTTTATAGATTTCACTAAAGTTTAAGATTCCGTTCTTTGAGAATGGCTTTTTATTATACGTTTGTAAAACCATGTTCTCTCCAATTGGGAAATTCAATACTAACCCGTGCTTGTGGCGATCCTGAGGAATATGGCCTACGCCCGATTCAGTAATTTGCCTTGGAGTATGATTGATCAATTCTTTGCCGTTTAATTTTACACTGCCAGTTTCAGCTTTACGTAATCCTGAAATTGCTTCAATAAATTCAGATTGTCCATTTCCATCAACTCCAGCGATTCCGACAATCTCCCCAGCATGGATAGAAAGATTAAGACCATTAACAACCATAACACCACGAGGGTCTTTAACAACTAAATCCTTGATTTCAAGTATTTCTTGTTTTGGGGTTGCTTCCTTTTTATCCGTTTTAAAGACAACCTCACGTCCAACCATTAGGCTCGCAAGTTCATTAGGGTTTGTTTCGCTTACGGTTACAGTTCCAATCCCCTTACCTTTACGAATGACGGTACAACGGTCTGAAACTTCCATAATCTCTTTAAGTTTATGGGTTATGAGAATAATAGATTTTCCTTCTTTAATAAGCGTTTTCATAATTTGGATTAATTCTTTAATCTCTTGTGGTGTTAATACGGCTGTAGGTTCATCAAAAATAAGAATTTCTGCCCCACGATAGAGTGTTTTTAAGATTTCAACCCGTTGCTGCATCCCCACTGAAATATCGGATATTTTTGCTTGCGGGTCAACCGCTAGACCATAGCGCTCTGAAATTTCACGAACTTGTTGTTCAGCCTTTTTTAAATCAATTCGACCAGCTGAGGTTATTTCTCTACCAAGGATAATATTTTCAGTGACAGTGAAGGTATCGACCAACATAAAGTGCTGATGGACCATTCCAATTCCAAGATCATTAGCGATATTAGGGTTTGCAATGTTAACCGGTTTCCCTTTAACACGGATTTCACCTTGTTCTGGCTGATATAAACCAAATAGAACATTCATCAAGGTTGATTTTCCTGCACCATTTTCTCCAAGCAAGGCATGGATTTCACCCTTTTTTAATTGAAGGGTTATGTTATCATTCGCAACGAAGCCATTAAACTCTTTACGGATGTTTAGCATTTCAATTACATATTCCATCTTTTCTCACTCCCTGTGATAAGGTAAAAGGAAAAATTGACCAACAGTAGTAAGAGGTCAGACCTTTCCGAATTTTAAAAAAACAGGGAATTCCTCCCCACTAAAATCTTAAATGAAAAGTAGAATATTTATTCTACTCTTCAGTTAGGATTCCTTAGAAAGGAATAAGCGAGCACTAGTTAAATCCCGCTTATTCCTCACAAAAATTATTTTACACTAAAAGTCTTTAATTCAGCACGAGTTCCTGGAACCTTTACTGCACCTGATTTAATCTTTTCAACCCATTCTTTAACTGCAGCTTCAATCGCATCTTTTTTATCTGCTTTTGCGTTGATTGGCGCTAAGCCCACTCCATCTTCAGCTAAACCGTATAATGCAACTTTTCCACCAGGGAAATTGCCATCCATTGCTTTTTTAGATAAATCCTGTACCGCTACGTCAACACGTTTTAGTGCAGATGTAAGAACAATATCTGGACCCATGTCGTTTTGGTCACGGTCTACACCGATAGCCCAAATTTCTTTACTAGGATCTTTTGCTTTTCTGTCAGTTGCTTCTTTGAATAGACCGTTCCCAGTACCACCAGCAGCATGGAACACTACGTCCGCACCTGAAGAATACATTTTAGATGAGATATTTTGACCTAATTCTGCTTTATCAAATGCACCTGCATACTGAACATCCACTTTCACTTCAGGTTTTGCAGCTTTAACGCCTGCTAAGAAGCCAGCTTCGAAACGTTCGATAACTGGGATTTCCATCCCACCGATGAATCCAATATGGTTAGATTTTGTTTGAAGGGCAGCTGCTACACCAGCAAGGAATGCTGCTTCTTGCTCTTTGAAAAGAACACTTGCAACGTTTGGTTGTTTAACTTCAGCATCAATAATTGCAAAGTGTGAATCTTTTTGTTGTTTCGCAATTTCTTCTACAGCAGCTTGCATTAAGAAACCAATTCCGTAAACTAAATCAAAATCTTGACGGGCAAGAGTATTTAAGTTGGTAGAATAATCAGCATCAGATTTTGATTGAAGGTAATCATATCCACCTTTACCTTTTGTTAAGCCATTGTCTTTACCGAACTTTTGAAGACCTTCCCATGCAGATTGGTTGAATGATTTGTCATCAACACCACCAACATCAGTTACCATTGCTACAGAGAATTTATTTGCCTTTCCTCCACCTGTAGCTGGTTCTTTACTTTTATCATCACTTTTTCCACATGCCCCTAAAAGTGTACCAGCAGCTAGAACTAGTGATAAAGCCATTCCAATTTTCCGCTTCTTCATGGTATTGACCCCCTATGAATATTGTTTGATTTAATAAAAATGTTTTTATAGCAAGACTGGTTGCGTTTTCAAAAAGGATAAAAAATTAAACTCTTTTCCTTAAAACATGAAAACTAAACTTGTCCGCTTTAAAATAGTTTACCGAAAATAGGATTGGCTCATCCATTTCATCGAAATGCATTTGTTTTAAAACTAACAAAGCAGTTTCTGGTTCGCATTCTAGAATTGGGGAAATTTTTTCATGATAGCCAATTGGCTCGATTTGAGCAACCGCGTATGTAATCCTTCGGTTTGCCTTATCTTCCAAAATACTGAAGATAGATTCTTCTGTATGGGAAAATGTTTCTGGCAATATGCGTTCTGGTACCTTGTCGACACAGTAGACGACCGGTTCTCCATTTGCGGTTCTTACCCTCTCCATCACGAAAATCTCCTCACTTGTAGAACAAGAGAAACGACGAACATCCTCTTCGGTCGGACCTTGCGTTGATGAACTAAGGAAAATTGTTCCTGGTATCATTCCAGCTTGCTTTATCATAGCAGTGACACTATTAAGTTGTTCAATCCCTGAAGTAAACAATGGCTTAACATTAACAAAAGTTCCAACACCGTGGCGTCTAATGATAACGTTTTCTTCTTCAAGTATTCGCAATGCTTCACGAAGGGTGGCCCTGCTTACACCAAGCTGTTTAGCAAGATCAAACTCAGAAGGTAATTTTTCTTTTTCTTTATATACCCCATCAGCGATATCTTGCTTTAACCGATCGATTACTTGTAAGTATAAATGCCGGTTATCTGATTTTATAGACATGCTGTTTCCTCCAGCCTTATTCCTTAGACATCAGACATCTGATATCATTTCTACTAATCGAAATTATATTAACACTTTTTTTCGGATAAATAAATAGCTATTAAAAAATTTGTCGAAAAAGGCTACGAGGTAATGTCACAAATATAACTAGGATTTTTCACCCATTTTCTATTTAGAATCCCCAGGGATATATGCAGGTATTATATTTATTACGATGAGACTTTAGTATCTAGTTCTATATTGTTGTAACCTCCTACTATTTTATTATTTTTTTTGACTCATTATTCATAGTATGAAAAAAGCCTTTATTATGAGTTGTATTCTTCAACATAATAAAGGCTGTGAATAGAAGTTAATTAACCTGTTCCGGACTTTCTCTTATACTTTTTTGTGCTAACTTCTTATTCAATTATGAACTTTGTTCTTCTTTATCTTTAGGTTTTGGCTGTAAAACAGCACGTGGCTTACTGCCCTCATATGGACCAACGATACCGCGTGCTTCCATTTCATCAATTAACCTTGCAGCTCTTGTATAGCCAATACGGAACCGTCTTTGTAGCATGGAAACAGATGCTGTTTGCATTTCAATAATTAACTCAACTGCATCATTATATATATCATCATCGACCGCACCTGTTACTTCAGGAATGTCATCTGGGATCATCTCATCTTGGTATTGTGCTTTCTGTTGGGAAATAACAAATTCAACCGTGTCCTCGACTTCTTGGTCTGAAAGAAACGCACCTTGAACACGAACTGGTTTGGATTCTCCAACCGGAAGGAACAACATATCCCCTCTTCCCAAAAGCTTTTCCGCACCACCCATATCTAAAATTGTCCTTGAATCGGTTGCACTTGACACTGCAAAGGCAATTCTGGAAGGAATATTCGCCTTTATTACCCCAGTAATTACATCTACGGATGGCCGCTGAGTGGCAATGATTAAATGAATTCCCGCTGCTCTCGCCATTTGAGCAAGGCGGGTAATCGAATCTTCTACATCCGAAGAGGCCACCATCATTAAATCAGCCAACTCATCAACAATTACCACAATAAAGGGCAGTAATGGCTGTTTGTCATTTTCTTCCAAATTATGCTTTCTTACGTGGTCATTATAGCCCTCTATATTTCGTGTACCCGTGTAGGAAAACAATTCGTACCGTCTTTCCATTTCATTTACCACTTTTTTCAAAGCTTGTGATGCTTTTTTTGCATCCGTTACAACAGGTGCTAACAAATGAGGAATTCCATTATAAACATTGAGTTCAACCATTTTCGGGTCAATCATCATTAGTTTCACTTCATGGGGCTTTGCTCGCATTAAAATACTCGTGATAATGCCATTTATACAAACACTTTTTCCGCTTCCAGTTGCACCTGCAACAAGTAAATGGGGCATTTTATTTAATTCAGCTAAAACAGCTTCACCTGTAATGTCCCGGCCTAAGCCAATTAAAAGCTTGGAGTCAGGCTTGTCATTTTGTGTTGCTTCTAATACCTCGCGAAGCGAAACTACAGCGACCTCAGAGTTAGGAACTTCAATACCAATGGCGGATTTACCAGGAATCGGAGCTTCAATTCTTATCCCCTTAGCAGCTAGTGCTAAGGCTAAGTCATCACTTAAACTGACAATTTTACTTACCTTTACACCTACGTCAGGATGAACTTCATATTTTGTTACAGCTGGTCCTAAATGGACCTGTGTTACTCGTGCTTTCACGCCAAAGCTTTGAAATGTCCTCTCTAGCTTTGCCGCATTTGCATGAATTTGTTCATATTCTCCACTCTGATCTGTTTTCTTTGGCAAATTGAGCAATCGAAGTGGTGGCAGCTCATAGGCAATATTCTCTACTTCCGTAAAGGTGATTGGCGGGATACTATCCTCATTTTCTTCAGAAGTTCCTTTTCCATCCTTTGTATCTTCTCGGTGATTCTTATCCTTGGCTTCTTCTTCCACATATGCCTTATCGGCAAAACTTGATATAATTGGCTCAGATGGTCTAATTTCCTCTTGGAGTGGTTGAGTTTCTGCATTTAAGACAGGCTGATTTTGTTCACGATTTTCCTGCTCTTTTCTTTTTTGTGTGATTCTTTCTGCTTTTCGCTCTCGTTGTTTTTGTTTCCAATCTGTCATATCCGTTTTAAAGGCATCCCATTGACTTTTTGAAAAATCAACCATCACAATCATGATTTTCCCGATGAAATCTCCAAATGATTTACCGGTAAGTAAGATAATTCCAATTAAAATGAAAATAAATGCAATAATTTTCGTACCTGTTTCAGCGAATAAATAATGGAATAAGGCAAATAAAACTGCCCCAAGCATTCCCCCGCCAAGATCGGTGGTGCTTGTTTCACCTCTAAGTTCCATCATAAACAATTCCCATGTATTGCTGATTACACTAGGATCTTTAAATTTCCCATCATTTGTTAGCAAATGAAATAGGGTGACATGGCTTAAAAGCAGAATAGCAGAAGTAATAAAATAACTTCCAACCAATTTAATATGGAAGAAAAAAGGAATAGTCCGTTTCCACATCAAATAAACGCTTAACACAACAAGTCCAATTAAACTGAGCATATACCATTCTCCCATCCAAAAACGGAAGAAGATAACGGTTGCCTTCCCAACTGCACCAAGCTTAGCTATTGATATGATCGCAATAGCTAAAAGAGCCAGTGCGGATAATTCAAATTGAACAGTCTTTTTCAAATGGTTATCTCTCTTTTTTGGTTGTCTTCTTTTTTTCTTTGCCATCTAATCACCTTGTTGTTTCATTATGGTATATTTAATCCTTTTTTATATTACATCCTTTCGTAAAAGGAGTTAAAAGGAAGAAAGCAGCCATTCAGGCTGCTCTTGTATCTTACCCTGATTATACCATAATCTACTATTGCAATGCGGACAATCCTTCCAGGCTCGCGAAAGAAATTTTTGCGCCAGGGCATATTTGATTATCCATATAATGCTGTGGATCCGTGCTCAGAATTCGGATAACTTGAACATTTTGCCCATCTAGAGACTCGACTAGGAGTGGAATTCCTTGATAGCTTGCCATTTGTTGATTGCTAGGTGAACTGGCCTCATATGGAAAAATGAGTTCTGGTGGCATCATCGTATAAAGAATCATTGAATCAACACTTCATTCTTTTCTTTATGAAGATCTATCAATTCATTTAACTTTTTCATTGCCTGCCCAAGTCCGCCAACTTCATCGATGAGACCTGTTTTTACGGCATCAACACCAATGACATTTGTCCCTATATCTCTGGTTAAATTACCTTTAGCAAACATTAAATCTTTAAATGTTTCTTCAGTAATTTTGGAATGCTTTGTTACAAAATTGACAACCCGCTCTTGCATTTTATCCATATATTCAAAGGTTGCTGGAACGCCAATCACCAGGCCAGTTAATCGGATCGGATGGATCGTCATTGTTGCGGTTTCCGCAATAAAGGAGTAGTCACAGGAAACAGCAATTGGGACCCCTATTGAATGCCCTCCTCCTAATACCATTGAAACGGTCGGCTTCGATAGGGTCGCTAGCATTTCGGATATTGCTAGACCCGCCTCGACATCGCCACCAACCGTATTTAAAATAATAAGGACCCCCTCAATTTTTGGATTTTGTTCTATTGCAACGAGTTGAGGTATTAAATGTTCATATTTTGTTGTTTTATTTTGTGGCGGTAGTGCTAGATGTCCTTCAACTTGACCAATAATGGTCAGACAATGAATTTTAGAATCAGTTGAAAGCTGTGGAACATTGGTTTGTCCTAGCTGCTGAATCTTTTCTATCAATGCAGAAGAAGGTTTTTCCTCTTTTTGAGGCTCCCCGGCTTCTTGGTTTTCAGATTCATTTTTTTGTATGTCGTTATTCATCCTAATACTCCCTTCAAGCATGATATAGTTTAGTATTTACCTGTAGGAGGTAATTTCATGCTTAAAATAAAAAGCACTGGATCCCCAGTGCATTTTAATAAGAGTAATATTCCATTTATGATATAGGTTAGCTTTTTTAGATTTCCATAATTATTGGAAGAATCATTGGCCTTCTTTTTGTTTTTTCATATAAATTTCGGTTTAATTCTTCTCTAATATCCTGCTTTAAACTTGACCATTCAAAAGAATCTTTTGCAATATTTCTTTCTACAATGTCTCGAACTAGATTTGTTGAATCATCCATCAATTTTTCGGATTCACGGACATAAACAAAGCCTCTTGAGATAATCTCCGGTCCTGCAGCTATTTTCCGATCTTGTTTTGTTAAGGTCACTACCACAATAAGAATTCCATCCTGCGATAAAAGTCTTCGGTCGCGAAGGACTATATTTCCAACATCACCAACACCAATTCCATCAATTAGTATATTCCCAGATGGAACCTTTCCAGCAAGGGCAAGCTTCCCTTCTTTCATTTCAAGGATATCACCACGGTCTGGAATTAAGATTTGTTCATCGGTAAGTCCACATTCCATAGCCAATTTTCGGTGAGCCTTTAGCATCCGGTATTCACCGTGAACAGGTATTAAATATTTCGGCTTCATCAAGTTAATCATAAATTTTAATTCTTCTTGGCTTCCATGACTTGATACATGGATGGTTCTTTTACCTGATATAACATTTGCACCGGCTCTAAAGAGCATATCAACAGTCTTGAATAAAAATACTTCACTACCCCTAAGAGGTGAAGCAGCGATTAAAACGGTATCTCCCTTTTGAATATTAACCACTTTATCAATTTGCTTTGCCATTTTCTGCAATGCCTCTATAGGTTCACCCTGACTTCCAGTCATTAATACGACTATTTCTCGGTCTTGATAATTTTTTATCTCACTAATAGGAATGATTAAATCCTCTGCTACTTCTAAATATCCTAAATCAAGGGCAATATGATAAATTCTTTCAAGACTTTTCCCTACCACTGCGACTTTTCGTCCATTCTCATTTGCTGCATTAAAAATATGCTGGATTCTATTTATATCTGAAGCAAAACAAGCAGCAATAATCCTCCCCGGTGCATTATAGAAAGCATTTGACATTTCACGCTCAACAATTGCTTCAGATGCGGTGTACCCCGGCTTTTCTGCTTCTGTACTATCAGACAACAAACATAATACCCCTTGTTCTCCGATGGATGCCATCTTCCCAATCTCTGGTTTATAAAGCTTTGTAGCCGCTTGATCAAATTTAAAATCACCAGTATAAACGATAATCCCTTCAGAGGTATGTATACAAACACCAACAGAATCAGGGATACTATGATTGGTTTTAAAGAAGCTTACATCAACAGCATCCAAGTTAATAATCGTATCCGAATCCACCTCAATAAAATTTGTTTTACCAAAATAATCTTGTTCTTTAAGTTTAGCATTTGCAAGGGCAAGGGTTAGCTTGGTTCCATAGACAGGGACATCTAATTGACGAAGTACATACGATAAAGCCCCTATATGATCTTCATGGCCATGAGTTAAGAAAATTGCTTTTACCCGGTCTTTATTTTCTTTTAAGTATGTAATATCCGGAATTACTATATCTATGCCAAGCATTTCTTCCTCGGGGAACATTAAGCCGGCATCTATGATAAATATGTCCTTGTCCACCTCAACAAGATACATATTCTTTCCGATTTCTCCTATACCACCAAGTGTAATTAACTTAATGGAATTATTTATTTTCTGTACCAAATTGTAAATCCTCCTATGTTGAAACGAGTATACGCCGTTAACATGCGCTTCCGCTTTTTAATTTCCGATCGAGATCAGTTAGAGTTATTATACTAGATTTCTGAAAACCTTTCCAACATTTATAATAATTATGCTAATTCTAAACAAAAAATAAGCCAACCGAATGATCCTTCGGTTGGCTTTAGGTAGTCAGAATAACTTTTTTAATAAAGTAATTAACGCTGCACGTTCTTGTTCTGTTAGCCCTACGAGAGGAAGCCTTACTGATCCAACGTCTAATCCAGCTACCTGTAAGGCTGTTTTAACAGGCGCAGGACTAGGAGCAGTAAATAAACCTTGCATGAAAGGGAGGAGATGCTGATGCAACTTTGCAGCCTTTTCATTCTCACCATTAAAGAATGCCTTTACCATTTCTTGCAATTGATTTCCAATCACATGTGAAGCAACCGAAACAACGCCTGCACCGCCAATGGAAAGAACAGGGATTGTCAGGCTATCGTCCCCACTATATAAAACAAAATCATCATCCGTATTGGCAATGATGTGTGTCATTGCATTTAAATCCCCGCTTGCCTCTTTGACTGCAACAATATTAGCTAATTTAGAAAGTCTAATGATCGTCTCGGGAAGGATGTTAACTGCAGACCGGCCAGGGATGTTGTAGACCATAACCGGCAGGGATGTAGCTTCTGCAACGGCTTTAAAATGCTGATATAGACCTTCCTGATTTGGTTTATTATAATAGGGTGCGACAACCATTATAGCATCCACGCCAAGTTGCTCAGCTTTTTTTGTCAATTCAACAGATGCATAAGTATTATTGCTTCCTGTTCCTGCTATTACGGGAATCCGCTTTTTTACCGTTTTTACAACATGATCAAATAATGCCAACTTTTCTTCCTTAGTTAACGTTGGGGATTCACCAGTGGTTCCAGCAACCACAAGTGACTCTGTTCCATTTTCAATTAAAAAATTCACTAATTGCGTGGTCTTGGCAAAATCAATATGTCCTTTTTTATCAAAAGGGGTAACCATTGCCGTCGATACTCGCCCAAAATGAACCATATTCTTACTCCTCTCAATACAATCCAGCATACTAAAAACACTCATTTTCTCTTTCGAATTCATTTATAAGGATTTACCATTGAATTGGTGAAATCATCTATAAATCTGAAAGATTAAATTCAAATGATTCTTCTTCTAATTGAAAAGCATCATGAAGGGCATTTACGGATTTAACCAAGTCCTCCTGCTTTACAAGTACCCAAATCGTAGTATGACTATCTGCAGATTGTAGTATCCGAATTCCATGATCCGATAAGGCCGTTACGATTTTCGAAGTAACTCCAGGAACTCCGGCAATCCCTGCACCAACAACAGAAACTTTTGCACAATGACGCTCTACGACAGGATCATGACCTAATTTGTTTAAAACCTGTATTGCTCGATCGGTCATTTCCTCTGTTACTGTATAGATTACTCCGTTTGGCGAAATATTGATAAAATCTACACTGATTCCTTCATTGGCCATCGCCTTAAATACTTCTGCTTGCAAGTAATATTGATCCTTTTTAGCGAATACCTTTATTTGCGTAACATTTGAAACGTGAGCGATTCCAGTTACAACTCGTTCCTTTATGTCACTGCCACGATTATTTTTATTTAATGAGGTTACCAAGGTTCCTAAATTATCTGAGTAGGTTGAGCGAATCCGAATTGGTACTTTTGCCTGCATTGCGATTTCAACTGCTCGTGGATGAATGACCTTTGCCCCCTGATAAGCCATATTACACACTTCTGTGTAAGTTACTATAGGAAGTGGCCGTGCATTTTCTGCAATGCGTGGATCGGCTGTCATAATTCCTTCCACATCGGTAAAAATATCTATCCATTCTGCATTAAGGGCAGCACCTAAAGCTGCAGCTGAGGTATCACTTCCGCCACGACCAATTGTGGTAATATCGCCATTTTTTGCAGCTCCTTGAAAACCGGCAACCACAACAACATCATTTTTCTCTAACTCACTTAGGAGCCTGTCACATTTCATTTCATTGATTTTTGCATTTGTGTGGTCGTTGTTTGTTCGGAAGCCTGCTTGAGCGCCCGTTAATGCAACAGCATTAATACCCTTTTCCAATAACATATTTACAAAAACGACACTAGAAATAATCTCACCGCAGGACAATAATAAGTCGTGTTCCCGTTTTGAGATTTTGCTTAAGTTCCCATCGATTAATGAAAGTAATGTGTCCGTAGCATAAGGGTCACCTTTTCTTCCCATCGCACTGACAACGACAACCACTTTATAGCCATCAGCTAAAGCTTTCTCGATATGGCCTTCCGCATATTTCCTACCTTTTTCATCCCTTACAGATGTACCGCCAAATTTTTGAACAATAATTTTCATGGTGACACCAAAACCTGCCTTTTTGATGTAACTTTATTTTACAATACCTAATTTAACTAAACTTTCTGCGATTTGAACAGAATTCCAAGCTGCTCCTTTGAGTAAGTTATCAGAAACCACCCACATATGGAAACCACGAGGCTCATCAATGTCTTTTCTAATCCGTCCAACAAATACATCATTTTTCCCAACGCAATTCGCAGGCATAGGATATAGTTGATTTTCCGGATCATCCTGCAAAATAACACCGGGGGCATCTTTTAATAATGCTTTAATGTCATTCGCACTTATGTCATCCGCTTCAATTTCAAAATAAACAGATTCAGAATGACCTACTGCTACTGGTAGTCTTACACAAGTAGCGGAAACCTGTAATTCTGGTAAGTGCATGATTTTTTTTGTTTCATTAATCATTTTCATTTCTTCAAATGTATATCCATTGTCTTGAAACTTATCAATTTGTGGAATTGCATTAAAAGCAATTTGATAGTGATTTTTATCTGATTTGACAGGTAAAATCTTAGGCTCATATACTTCGCCGTTTAAAATTGAACGAGTTTGTTCCATTAATTCCTCGACAGCAGCGGCACCAGATCCTGAAACAGCTTGATATGTTGAAACAATAACTTTTTTCAAACCAAATTGTTGACGGATTGGCTCAAGTGCTACAACCATTTGGATGGTAGAACAATTGGGATTAGCAATAATACCATTTTGATGGTGAAGGTCCGCTTCGTTCACCTCAGGAACGACTAATGGTGTATTCTCATCCATTCTAAAAGCGCTAGTGTTGTCCACCACGATAGCACCACGTTTAACAGCTTCTGGACCAAGTTCCTTTGATACACTCCCGCCCGCACTGAATAAGGCAATCTCGACCCCTTCAAAACTCTCAGGCATTGCTTCTTCAATGATATATTCCTGTCCATTAACCTCCACTTTTTTACCAGCTGAACGTGCGGATGATAATAAAGTAAGTTTTCTGATTGGGAAGTTCTCTTTTATTAAAGTGTGAATCATTTGTTGTCCTACTGCTCCTGTTGCTCCAACAACAGCAACGTGATATCCATTTTGTTGATTCATTACAGGTTCCCCTTCCATACTAGCTGGTCATTATATTTCAAAAAGGAATTGGCCTTTATATAGCTGCCAGCATGTTATTCATATTTTTTATTATCTCATCAGTGGGTAATGAAACTCCCCACTGATGATTGAATAATTTATTTTACCATATTCCTTTAAAGAAATAACCTTTTTTGATGAATGAGGGGGGATAATTAGTCAGAATCTTTATATCTTTCTACTAACACTGGTTGAATTTGTTTCCCTTCGATCGCAGCTTCGACTGTTTCTGTGAGTAACGTCATTCTTGCTACCATTGAATTTGGCTTTTTTATTGGGTCATCCTGGCCATAGGGAATAAAATAAATATTCTTTGTTGCCATTAGCCTCATTAAGTTTACTCCATTTAATCCAAGTGCATCGTTAGTCGAAATTCCGAGTACAACGGGCTTTAAATTTCTCAATGTTGCTTTCGCAGCCATTAATACTGGACTATCGTTCATTGCGTTGGCAAATTTACTCATTGATACACCGGTTAATGGAGCAATGACCATACAATCAAGAGGGATTTTGGGTCCCAAAGGCTCGGCTTTGACGATCGAATCAATGACTTTATTTCCTGTTAAATCTTCAATTCGCTGGATCCAATCCTCGCCTTTACCAAACCGGGTGTCTGTATTTTTAACTGTAAAAGTTACCACTGGCATTACTTCAGCACCGGCTTGAACTAATTTTTCTATTTCAGGGAATACTGCATCGTACGTACAATGAGAGCCAGTTAAGCCAAAGCCAATTCTTTTACCCTTTAAACTCATTTCACTTTCCCCTTTCGCTTTCGTAAATCATCTTGGAGCAGTTGAGCAAGAACATTTGCCAGAATTTGGCCGGCTGTTTTTGGTGCAACAATCCCTGGCAATCCCGGGGCAAGCAATGCTTTTATTCCCCTTTTCTCCGCATATCTAAAATCAGTTCCTCCCGGCTTTGATGCAAGGTCAATAATGAGCGTATGTGATGGCATTTTAGAAATAACCATCGCTGTTACGATTAAATGTGGTGCTGTGTTAATTAATATATCAGTATTCTTTACTTCATTTTCCAAATCCTTCAAATGAAACGGTGTTAAGCCCATTTCAGTGATTCTTGCCAAATGTTCACTTTTCCTAGCCCCTACCTTAACTTTGGCTCCGAGGGCTGCAAATGTTCTCGCCACACTCATACCAACTCTGCCTAACCCTAGAACCGTGATATTCGACCCATGTATTGTAAAATCAGTGTGTTGGATCGCCATCATAATCGTCCCTTCTACTGTAGGGATTGAATTATAGATGGCTACATCATCCCTTTCAAATAACTGAATAAGAGTCCGTTTAGCTTGCTTGGTAATCCCATTTAAATAAGCATTGCTGATTCCTGAATAAATCGTACAATGTTCTGGAGTCTTGGAGAGTAAATCCCCTGTCAAAATAACCTTTTCATTTGAAAAGATTGTTTCTACCTGCCCTTCTAAATTTGTACCAGGTACTGGCAAGATCAGGGTATCCACTGTTGAAAAGTCTACCTCATCCAGCTTTTCCTTGACTGCACCTGTAAAGGCATGATCAAGCTGTTCAAAACCAATAAGCGATAATCTCGCATCTAATTCAGTTAACTTACGGATGATTTCCAGCTGTCTGGCATCCCCGCCAATCACGGCAATCTGCATCCCTGTCAGCATGAAAACATTCACCTTCTTCTTTTTAAAAATCCTACTAAGAATTCCTTTTCTATATATCACTTCACCATCTTATGTAGGTAAACTTCATTCGGTGAGTTTTCCATACATACTAAATAAAAAAGCCCAAGCAAGTTGACACTCGCTTGGGCTTTTTTTGCTTAAGTGTTATTAATCTTCATCCGGTACATCGATTATTATCATATCAGATCCTATCTTTTTAATGTGTTGCCAAGGAACCCTGATTTCTTCCCCTTGTTTTCGGAAACCAAACCATTTTATTGAAGGTATTAGCAGTGCTTGAATTTGTCCGGTGCCTTCATTAATCTCTAAATCGGTTTGTCCAAGTACACCTAACCGTTCTGCCTTTTTTACGTCAACAATTTCCTTTCCGCTTAATTCACTTAACCTCAATACAAGATCCCCCCTTCATTTGCCCCTTATTAATAGTTTATAAGTGGAAGTCCCTATTTAGACTAAGAAATGCACAAGCGCTATTAAG
The DNA here is from genome assembly GCF_051842875.1 of Neobacillus sp. C211. Taxonomy (NCBI): domain Bacteria; kingdom Bacillati; phylum Bacillota; class Bacilli; order Caryophanales; family Bacillaceae; genus Neobacillus; species Neobacillus sp. C211. Next base: position 35,587 of record NZ_JBPXRO010000034.1, on the reverse strand, counting down.
TGGACCTATAGTATCTAGGACAACAAAAAAAGAGGTAATCCATCAGCATGGAATACCTCTTTTCATTTACGATAATGTATTCGGAAATTCTCCGTCTGGACTAATTAATGTCACGGAATAGTTGTCTGTAAAAACGGCCTTTGTCATTTCGTCCACACTTTTTTTGGTAACCCCATCAATCTGATCAATAATTTCATCCATTGAACGATGACGTTTTAATAAAAGTTCATTTTTACCATTACGACTCATCCTGCTATTTGTACTTTCAAGACTTAGCATCAAGCTACCCTTAAGCTGCTCTTTACTATTAGTTAATTCCCTTTCAGTAATCCCTTCTTGCTTTAATTTATTAAGTGTTTCTTGGATGGTTTCAAATAGTACATTCAGCTGTTTAGCACCTGTTCCACCGTAAACCGTCACAATACCACTATCTTGATAAGCTGAATGGTAAGAGAAAACTGAATAGGCTAAGCCCCTTTGCTCACGGACTTCCTGAAATAATCTCGAGCTCATGCTGCCGCCCAATATATTATTTAGTGTAATTAAGCTGTAGATGTCTTCATGCCCAACCTTTAATCCTTCAAAACCAATACATAAATGGGCCTGTTCCGTATCTTTCTTGCGCGAAATTCGATTCGAATGGAAAGTAGGTATATTTTCAATTGCTTGGTTGTTAGCACCTTTATAGGATCCAAAATACTTTTCGACTTCTTTAATAAATGTTTCAGATACGTTGCCTGCGATTGAGATAACAACATTTTCAGGAGTATACCTTTCATGAATATATTCCTTTAACGTTTGGCCAGTAAACGTATTAAGTATTTCCTCTGTACCTAGTATTGGATATCCTAGTGGATGATCTCCATACACTGCTCTACTAAGTAAATCATGAACAATATCGTCTGGAGTATCTTCGTACATTTTTATTTCTTCTAAGACTACATTTCTCTCTTTGTTTAGTTCCTCTTCCACAAAAGTGGAGTTAAAGAACATATCAGCTAACACATCTAGTGCAAATTGGGAATGTGTATCAAGGACTTTTGCATAATAGCAGGTATACTCCTTTGAAGTAAACGCATTCACCTGTCCGCCAATACTATCAAAGGATTCGGCAATTTCCTTAGCAGACCTTGTGGTAGTACCTTTAAAGAACATATGTTCCAGAAAATGCGAAACACCGTTGTTTTGTGGGTTCTCATCTCTTGAACCCGTACCAATCCATACGCCTATTGCAACTGAACGTACAGTAGGGATATTTTCTAAAACAATTCTAACTCCATTTTGGCAAGTATATTTATTAATCATCGACTTCCTCCAGTCTATATACAGAAGCTGCTATTACTCCATCTATCATTATACTTAGTAAAATGTTTTTTCTCCAATTCTCAGTATATCTTACTGTGATTATTACTCAACTCTTTCTTCGCTCATTAACTCAGAAACTGTTCCAATTTCAAGGTTTTTTTGATTGATCTGCGTGATTAAGCGATCGAGCGATTTCGCAGTGGCTTCTGTTGGATGCATAAGGACCATTGAGCCATTATTAATTTTTGTCATTACACGATTTATAAGTACATCTGGTGATGGTTTTCTCCAGTCAACCGTATCAACGGTCCACATAACCGTCATCATTTTTAATTCGTTGGCAACTTTTATTGTCTCATCCCGAAAACTGCCACTAGGCGGAGCAAACCAAACACATTTCTCCCCTGTAGCCGCTTCTATAATTTCATTCGTTTTCACCATTTGTTCCCTTGCTTTTCCAGCCGTCAATTGTTTCATATCAGGATGAGAATAGGAATGATTCCCCACTTCATGACCAGAACTGACAATCATTTTAGCAAGATCGGGATTTTTTTTGACCCAATTTCCTTCTAAAAAAAAACTAACCTTTATATTATGTCTTTTAAGAGTAGCAAGCATCTCCGATAAATATTCATTCCCCCACGCTACATTAATAATAAACGTTACCATTGGTTTATTAGGGTTACCTTTATAAATTGGAGCTGGCGGCAAATCTTCGAGGTGAACCTTTGGCTTTTTCTGGGTAAAGACAAGGTTCTTTTCATTAAAAACACCTTTGTTTTTCATATGCTTATAGGAAGCTGCAATGTTAACCTCTCGCCCATTATAGCCCGGAATTGCCTTCCAGACCCTATCGATAGTCGCATCTATAGGCGGTATTTCATATGTAGGGGCATTTTTAACAATACTTTGATAAAGAGGGTCTGACTCTTTTGCTGTTGGCACTGCTGATTCCTTTTTTATAAAAGGATTACCCACGGCGATCCAAACTGCTAAACAAATACCAATGAGGATAAATACCTTTTTCAATTAACTTTCCCCCTTTCCATACAGATTATGTATAAGAGGGACAAGGTAGAACTTTAGGATACTGTTCGCCGCTGATTCTAAAGAATATAGAGAGAATTATTAAAAATCATACACGGAAAAAAGCCAGGGTTTGTCCCCTGACTTCCTTACCGTCTCAGATTAAATGTCCCGAGTCTTTTGTTATTGATTTTCAGCCTTTTCACGCTGTTCCTTTAAAATAGCTTTACGTGAAAGGTTTACACGGCCCTGTTTATCAATTTCGGTTACTTTCACTAGAAGTTCGTCCCCGATCTTAACAACATCCTCTACTTTACCTACTCGTTCTTCGGCAAGTTCAGATATATGAACGAGACCATCTTTACCAGCAAAAATTTCCAGGAAGGCTCCAAATTTTTCAATTCGTTTTACCTTACCAAGATACATTTCGCCTACTTGAACTTCACGAACAATATCTTCGATGATTTTCTTTGCCTTTTGGTTCATTTCTTGATTTGTAGAGGCAATAAATACGGTACCATCCTGCTCGATATCAATCTTAACGCCAGTTTCCTCAATAATCTTATTGATTTGTTTACCGCTCGGTCCGATAACGTCCCTGATCTTATCTGGGTTAATTGACATGGTTAAAATCTTAGGTGCAAACTGTGAAAGTTCTGTTCTTGGTTCCGTAATGGTAGCAAGCATTGAATCTAAGATGTGCATTCGGCCAACCTTTGCCTGCTGGAGGGCTTCTTCTAATATTTCACGAGAAAGACCTTCAATCTTAATATCCATTTGAAGTGCAGTAACCCCTTTAGCAGTACCTGCTACTTTAAAATCCATATCCCCAAGATGGTCTTCCATTCCTTGAATATCAGACAAAACAGTATAATGTTCTCCAGATTTTACAAGTCCCATTGCAATTCCTGCTACAGGAGCCTTAATCGGAACACCTGCATCCATCATCGCTAATGTACTAGCACAAATACTTGCCTGCGAAGTGGAACCATTAGATTCAAGTACCTCAGATACAAGTCGAATGGTATATGGGAAATCCTTTTCAGATGGAATAATTGGTTCAAGGGCACGTTCACCAAGGGCACCGTGACCAATTTCACGACGACCAGGTCCTCGGATTGGGCCAGTTTCACCAACACTGAATTGAGGGAAGTTATAATGATGCATAAAGCGCTTTTCTTCCTCAATTCCAAGACCATCAAGAATTTGTACATCACCCATTGCACCGAGAGTACAAATGCTTAGGGCTTGAGTTTGTCCACGTGTGAAAAGTCCAGAACCGTGGGTACGTGGTAAAATACTTATTTGTGAAGAAAGCGGACGGATTTCATCAATTTTTCGGCCATCAGGACGAATCTTCTCCACTGTTATTAATCGGCGAACTTCACCTTTTACAATCTTGTCCAATATTTGCTTTACTTGCTTCATATCTTCATCTGTAGCTTCTTGTTCCACAAATTTGGCAATCACTTGGTTTTTTACTTCTTTAATGGCATCTTCACGGGCATGCTTTTCTTGGACCTGAATGGCTTTTACCATATCAGCTTCGCATATTTCCCTTACTTCTGCCTCAAGTTCCTTATCTATTTCGTAAAGATTGATTTCTCTTTTTGGTTTGCCAATTTCAACGACAATTTTCTCTTGGAACTCAATTAACCGTTTAATCTCATCATGGCCATACATAATTGCTTCTAGCATAGTTTCTTCAGGAACCTCTAACGCACCTGCTTCTACCATGTTGATTGCATCTTTAGTACCTGCAACAGTTAAATGGATATCACTTTTTTCAGCTTGTTCTACAGTTGGGTTAATAACAAATTCATTGTTAACCCGTCCTACGATAACACCAGCAATCGGTCCTTCAAAAGGAATATCTGATGTACTAAGTGCTAACGAAGATCCGAACATTGCAGCCATTTCGGTAGAACAATCCTGATCCACACTCATGACAATACTAATAACTTGTACATCATTACGAAAGCCATCAGCAAATAGCGGACGAATCGGTCTGTCAATTAGTCTGCTTGCCAAAATTGCCTTTTCACTCGGGCGACCCTCACGTTTAATAAAGCCGCCTGGGATTTTTCCGACAGCATATAAACGTTCCTCATAGTTAACTGTTAATGGAAAAAAGTCTAAGTTTTTTGGTTCCTTTGAGGCTGTTGCCGTACTCAATACTGCTGTATCTCCATAGCGTACCAAGACTGCACCGTTTGCTTGCTTTGCTAATTGTCCAATTTCGACAGTTAATTTACGGCCTGCCCAAACCATGGAATATTCATGTTTCAATTGTTCCATATTTTTACCCCTCTCTATCTAAATCACTTAGGAGGATGATGCGAAAATTTTCACTTCCGCTGTACTCATCATTCTAAATCTAACTATTATTAAAAAGCTTAGAAAGCTATTGTTTAAATGCGAAATCACCTTAATAGTATGCACAAAAAAGTCATAACTTAAAAATATGTATAAAAAATTCTTTATTGTCTTTTCCTCTTTTTAAAGCTAATAAAAAAGCGGGAATAATCCCGCTTCTGTAAACTAACGACGTAGACCAAGCTTATTAATTAACACACGGTAACGTTGAACATCTTTGTTACGTAGGAATGTTAAAAGATTACGACGTTTACCAACCATTTTCAAAAGACCGCGACGTGAGTGGTGATCTTTTTTATGAGTACGTAAGTGCTCATTCAAATTGTTGATTGATTCTGTAAGGACAGCGATTTGAACTTCTGCAGATCCAGTGTCGCTTTCATGAGTTTTAAACTCATTGATAAGTTCATTTTTACGTTCTTGAGTGATTGCCATCCGGATTCACCTCCTAAATTTTACAAATCCCCTGGTACCGAGCAAGCGTTGGTGATTCGTCTTGCCAAGTAGAGGTTATTTTTAATACGTTAATAAGAATACAACTTTTCACATCAAAAAGCAAGGCTATAACGAAGTTTATTGTAGGAAAAACGCCTTTTATAAGTGAGAATGTGGAAGATTGTCTTGTTTTTTAAAATACTCTAGTGAATTTTGCTTATCTCTTTCAATTTGTGCAACGAGCTCTTCAATCCCTGAAAATTTTTGTTCCTTACGTAAGGGAAGATGCCACTCGATGACCACTTCTTCACCATAGATATCTTTATTAAAGTCAAATAAATGAACTTCAACAGAAAGATGTAAGGCTTCCTTATTAAATGTTGGTTTATAACCAATATTACAGACTCCATTGTACCATTGGGTTTCAACTTTCATTCTTACTGCATATACGCCGGTCGGCGGGATCATGTAATCGTCATTTAAGTCAACATTCGCCGTTGGAAAGCCAATCGTCCTGCCTCGTTTATCACCATGAATGACTTTACCCGATGTTGTATAAGATCGTCCAAGAAGTGATAAAAGCGCGTCTGTTTTTCCTTCTTTAAGCAAGTTTCTAATTCTAGTTGAACTAACCTTTTGATCACCTTGAGTAAACTTTGGAACGACCGAATAAGAAAATTGATCTCTTGAATGGAAGGGCAATGTTTCCATCGTCCCCTTTCCCATACGCCCATAGGTAAAATCAAAACCAGCAACTACGTGCATTACGTTTAGTCGAATAACATATTGATCAATGAATTCCTGAGGAAGCAAATTGGCAAATTCAGTAGTAAAGTTAATGATAAATACATAATCAATACCAAGTTCTTCGATAATTTTTATTTTTTCAGATAATGGAGTAATATACTGTATCTGCTGTTCCATTTTCCCTAACACTACCGAAGGATGGGGGTCAAATGTCATGACCGCACTGCAAATACCTTTTTCTTCAGCATGCCTTTTTGCCTCAAGAATTACCTGTTGATGGCCACGGTGCACTCCATCAAAGTAGCCCATAGCCATTGCTAGGGGCGGAAATTCAACATTTGTTATATCGTATGGAAATCTAAGCTTAATTACTTCCAATGAAACTCACCTTTTCTATACCGTACCTTTTTCTTCTAAATCATTACGTAACACTTTAACTGGTTTAAAGAGGTCTGGCTTGCTTGGATGTTTTGAATAAATAGCAAGAGCTAGTCCATCAGCAGTTTCAGTGACAATCGGTCCGTTACTAGTTTTTAAATGCTCTGGCATTTGTAATAATGCGCCATTTTTCACTTTCTCTGCTACTTTATCATTAATTAGGAATTTCGGCAAATGAGAAAGTGCTGTTTCTAAAGGCCTTAATACACTTGAAATTGTCCCAGCCTCCATATGTTTTTCAATTTCATCAAACGTCAAACAATCCTCCAATGAAAAAGCAGCAGATTGAACTCTTTGTAAAAATGACATATGTGCAGGGAAGCCCAGAATTTCACCAATCATTACCGCTAAAGTCCGGATGTAGGTCCCTTTACTGCAACTGACCTTAAACCTAAACTGTACAGTTTCACCGATAAATTCATCACGGTCATCTAATAATTCGATGGAATAAATCGTTACCTTTCTAGTGGGACGTTCGACTTCTATTCCCTTCCGTGCATATTCATAAAGACGGACCCCTCCCACTTTTACTGCCGAGAACATAGGAGGTGTTTGTTCAATTTCACCGGTTATTGAATGAAAAACTTGGAGAATCTCTTCTCGTCGAATGGTCCGATTCACTGGTTTCTGCTCCACAATTTCACCAGAAGCATCTTCAGTAGTAGTCGAAAAACCAATTGTTACTTCTCCCTCATACGATTTACCCGCATCGGTTATGTATTCAGCAACTTTTGTTGCTTTCCCTATACAAATTGGAAGCACTCCTGTTACGTCTGGATCAAGAGTACCCGTATGCCCTACCTTTTTTGTTTTTAAAATCTTTCGCAATCTAAACACACAATCATGGGATGTCAAACCCGCAGGCTTATATAACGGTAATATTCCTTCCAATTAAAATCCTCCAATCAAAAAATTATCGAAAAAAAAGGATAGACAATGTCTATCCAATTATTCTTCTTCACTTTTTTCTAAAGGCTTTTCATCCTTATGCAGTTGATGAAGAAGTGTATCAATTCGATTCCCGTAATCGATAGATTCATCCCATTCAAAGATGATTTCAGGTGTTTTACGAAGGCGAATACGGTGGCCAATTTCGGTCCGAATAAAACCTTTTGCTTTGGCCAGCCCTTTCAAGGTATTTTCCCTTTGCTCTTCATCACCTAATACGGAAATATACACTTTCGCCTGTTGTAAATCTCCTGTTACTTCAACGTCGGTAACCGTCACAAAACCAATACGTGGATCTTTGATTTTGCGACCGATGATGTCACCTAGTTCTTTTTTCATTTGTTCTCCAACACGATTTGCTCTGTGGCTCATCACATTCACCTCTTAACTTAAAGCCATTCAATCTCGGTGATCGTTCTCTCTATTTCTGGAAATGAGTCGATTAATTTCAAAGCATTTTGCAACTCATGTTCCGTCGATACACGCGTGGAAGTTACGACAACTATGGCAATTTTCGTTCGTTGCCACATATCCTGAAAGCCAACTTCTGATACAGAAACATTAAATTTCTGTTTTAAGCGTGTAAGGATTCGTTGAAGGACAGCCCGTTTCTCTTTTAAAGAATGAGCATCATAGATCATACATTCACATTCGGCCACACCGATGATCATTTACGTTCAATTTCTTCCATTACGTATGCTTCAATGATGTCTCCTTCTTTAACATCATTAAAGTTTTTAATTGTAATACCACATTCGTAACCTTGGGCAACTTCTTTTACATCATCTTTAAATCGTTTTAACGCATCAATATTACCTTCAAAAGTGACAACACCGTTACGAATTAAACGAATACCGCTGTCGCGAGTAATTTTACCATCCGTTACATATGAACCAGCAATTGTTCCTACCTTTGAAACTTTAAAGGTTTGACGGATTTCTGCTTGACCAATTATTTTTTCTTGGAATTCAGGATCAAGCATACCTTTCATTGCTGCTTCAATCTCTTCAATCACTTTATAAATTATACGGTGAAGACGGACGTCAACTTTCTCCGCTTCTGCTGCACGTTTCGCATTTACATCAGGGCGAACGTTAAAACCGATGACGATGGCATTAGACGCAGCAGCAAGACTAATATCCGACTCATTAATTGCTCCAGCACCGCTATGAATAATTTTGATGTTAACACCTTCAACATCTATTTTTTGAAGAGAAGCGGCAACGGCTTCAGCAGACCCTTGAACATCCGCTTTAAGAATGATGTTTAAATCCTTCATTTCACCTTGCTTTAATTGATCAAAAAGCGTTTCTAGACTAACAATGGATTTTTCACCACGTTGGGCTACCAGTGCTGTTTGAGCTCTTGATTCTCCAACTTGACGTGCAGTTTTTTCGTCTTCAAACACAACGAAACGATCTCCAGCTTGTGGCACGTCATTAAGTCCAGTTATTTCAACAGGAGTTGACGGACCTGCCTCTTTGACACGGCGTCCTTTGTCATTCACCATTGCACGGACACGACCAAAGGTATGACCAACAACAATTGGATCACCAATTTTTAGTGTACCGTTTTGGACTAGTAAGGTTGCAACGGATCCACGCCCTTTATCTAGTTGTGCTTCGATAACAGTACCAACGGCTTTACGATTTGGATTCGCTTTATATTCTTCAACTTCACTAACGAGTAATATCATTTCTAGAAGGGTGTCAATGCCTTCTCCCGTTTTTGCAGAAAGTGGTACAAAGATAGTATCTCCACCCCATGCTTCTGATACTAATCCATGTTCAGTTAATTCTTGCATTACACGGTCAGCATTTGCAGCTTCTTTATCCATTTTATTAACTGCTACAATAATTGGAACCTCTGCAGCTTTTGCATGATTGATTGCTTCAACTGTTTGCGGCATTACACCATCATCTGCAGCTACTACTAGGATGGTAATATCAGTTATTTTAGCACCACGTGCACGCATTGTCGTAAAGGCAGCGTGTCCTGGTGTATCCAGGAAGGTAATCTTTTTCCCGTTTTCAACCACTTGATAGGCACCAATATGCTGGGTAATTCCCCCCGCTTCACCTTCTGTAACCTTTGTGTTACGGATGGAATCTAACAAGGTTGTTTTACCGTGGTCAACGTGACCCATTATTGTTACAACAGAAGGTCTTTCCACTTGAGAATCCTCTGAATCCTCAGTAAAGTACACTTCAAGATCTGTTGTATCAACTTTAATTTCTTCTTCCACTTCAACCCCATATTCGCTTGCAATCAATTCAATCGCATCTTTATCTAAGACTTGATTAATTGTGGCCATGACACCTAGTAAAAAGAGCTTTTTAATAATCTCTGAAGGCTCACGGTAAATCTTCTTTGCTAATTCGCCCACAGTTAGAGATTCACTGAAAGTAATTTTCGCTGGAAGCTCCTTCTCTTTTTTCTTCTGCGGCTGGGCTTGTTGCACTGGTGTATGTGTTTTTTTCTTATTTTTATTATTATTATTACGATTTTGATTATTATTATAAGGCTTGGCTTTAGCTTTATCAGCATTGCTGAAAACCTTATTTTCTTTGGATTGATTTTCCTGGTTTTGCTTTTTGCCTTCGACCGTCTTTGGAGGAGAAACAACTTTTACCTTGCTAGGAGCGGCGTTTTTATCAGCAGCTTCTTCAAATGCTTTAGGAGTTTTCGTCTGAACTTGCGGCCTTTGCGTTGACTGTGCAGGTCTTTGGTTTTGACGCTGCGCTTGAGTTGGACGAGAGTTAGTTCGTTGTTGCTGCTGTCCATTTTGTTTATTCTCTGTGTTTTGCTGTGGCGCCTTGTTATCCTTTTTACTGAATGTTTCGTCAAGCTTTTTAACTTCTGCGTCTTCTATTGTTGCCATATGATTGGAGACCTCTATATTCATTTCTTTTAGTTTTGTGATGATATCTTTACTTGAAATGTTGTGTTTTTTTGCATACTCATATACACGTATTTTACTCATCTTTTCACCCCCGCTAGATTTAATCGAGCAACGTTACCATTTTTTTGGCAAATCCATCATCCAGAACAGCTACAACAACGCGGGCTTCCTTGCCAATTGCTTGACCAAGAAGATGACGATTTTCCACAATTTTATATGGAACCTCATACGAATTACACTTATCAGTAATCTTTTTTGTCGTATTTGCAGAAGCATCTGCGGATAATAAAATGAGATGCGCCTTTCCGCTTTGAATCTGCTTCACGGTAAGCTCCTCACCTGATATGATTTTGCGTGCTCGATTGGCCAAGCCAAGCAATGACATCCATTGATTTTGTTTCATTTGGATTGTCAATTCTCCTTCTCTATAAGCTCAAGTAGCTCTTCGTATAACGAATCATTTATAGAAACCTGTAAGTGATTAGATAGGGTATTTTTTTTCTTGGCAAGTAAGACAGCTTCCTTGTCCCTTGAAAGGTAGGCACCCCTTCCGGATTTCTTCCCCGTCAGGTCGATGGATACCTCCCCTTCCTTTGAGCGAACGATGCGAACAAGTTCTTTTTTCGGTTTCATATCACCGGTTGCAACACACTTGCGCATAGGAACTTTTTTCTGATTGTTCATTCATCATTCACCTCACTTTTTAGTCCAACTCTTCTTCATAATCGAAATCAGTTTCAACTTGATCATCAAAAAGCCTAATGGTTTCTTCACGTGGATAAATTCCAATCTCACGTGCTTCAGTTTCTGATTTAATATCAATTTTCCAGCCTGTTAGTTTTGCTGCTAGGCGGGCATTTTGTCCTCGTTTCCCGATTGCTAATGAAAGCTGATAATCAGGAACTACAACTGTTGTTGCTTTTTCATTCTCGTTAACCATAACATCTAATACTTTTGAGGGACTAAGTGAGTTTGCCACAAACACTACTGGGTCCGCTGACCACTTAACAATGTCGATTTTTTCACCCTTTAATTCATTAACTACCGCTTGAACCCTCGCACCCTTAGGTCCAACACAAGACCCAACTGGATCTACCTCATTATTATCCGAGTGGACAGAAATCTTCGAGCGATCCCCTGCCTCACGGGCAACTGACTTAATTTCAACGGTTCCATCATAAATTTCAGGAACTTCAATTTCAAACAAACGTTTTAAGAGACCAGGATGTGTTCGAGATACGAATATTTGCGGCCCCTTGGTGGTCTTTTCAACTTTTGTAATAAAAACTTTAATTCGATCATGAGGCTTATAACGTTCATTTGGCATTTGCTCGTTTACAGGTAATAATGCCTCGATTTTCCCGAGACTTACATAAATAAATTTAGAATCGAGTCTTTGAACAATACCAGTCATAATATCTTCTTCACGGTCAATAAATTCCGAATAAATAATTCCGCGTTCTGCTTCTCTTACACGTTGAGTAACCACTTGCTTGGCAGTTTGAGCTGCAATCCGCCCAAAGTCCTTGGGTGTAACTTCCATTTCAACAATATCTTCAACTTGGTAATTTGGTGTGATTTGTCTCGCATCCTCTAAGGAAATTTCGAGACGAGGATCAAATACTTGATCGACCACTTCTTTTCTAGCAAAAACGCGCATTGATCCTGTCTGTAAATTTAAATCAATCCGAACATTCTGGGCTTGATTGAAATTTCGGCGATATGCCGAAACAAGAGCTGCTTCGATCGCTTCAATTAAAACATCTCTGGAAATACCTTTTTCTCTTTCCAGTATTGTAAGAGCATCTAATAATTCGCTGCTCATCTTTTTGTATCCCCCTATCCTTCATCTATAATTTCATTACGAAAAAGTAACAGCTAATCGCGCGTTGGCTACTTTTTCATAGGGAATTTCAATTGTCTTCTTCCGGGTTTTAATCTTCATTTCGATTTTTAAATGTTGACCATCAAATTCTAATAATGTCCCTTCGAAGCTTTTCTCCCCATCAATCGGTTCATAAGTTTTGATAAAGACACTTTTACCTATTGCCTTTTGGAAATCTTTATCTTTTTTCAATGGACGCTCTGCTCCAGGTGAAGAAACTTCAAGAAAATAGTTATGGGGAATCGGATCAAGCTCATCGAGTTTTTCGCTGAGTTTTTCGCTAACGAGTCCGCAATCCTCAATATCAACACCGTTGTCTTTATCGATATATACGCGAAGAAACCAGCTTTTTCCTTCCTTCACATACTCAATTTCCACTAATTCCAAACCAAGCTCTTGAAAAATAGGCGTAGCCAGCTCTTCTACAACTTCCGTTACCTTGCTCATGCCTTTACCTCCTTTTCCGAAAATTTCACCCATATTGTATGTAGTTCACGGAGAGTTTTATCAAGTTACTAAGAAAAAAGATTTATACAAAAACGAAAGAGCGGGTTTCCCCACTCTTGATCACGAGAGTATTTCTTAGTATTTCCAATAAAACTATACCATAACCAACATTTTAATGCAAATAGCGCCCAAAAGCGTAAGCGCCTTGATCAGGGGCGACCAGCATAAGACAAGCGCTGACAGAAGGCGCTTTTTGCCTTCCGAAGAGATTGGCTTATGACTCGAGCCCCTAGGCGCTGGAGCTAGATGATAATCCAAGTTAAAACAGAGAAAGCTGGTTTTGCTCTGGAAGGGATGATAGGCATCCTTGCTTGTCTAAATATTCAAGGATAGTCTTGGATACCTTTCCTCGTTGCTGTAAATCTTCTTTGGATAAAAATTCTCCTGATTCCCTTGCCTTAACAATATTATAGGCCGCATTCGTTCCTAAGCCTGGAATCGAATTAAACGGCGGTATTAAGGTATTGCCTTCAATGATGAATTCGGATGATGAAGATTTATATAAATCGTAGTTCTGGAAAACAAAGCCCCTTTCAGTCATTTCAAGTGCTAGTTCCAAAACCGTTAATAAGTTTTTTTCTTTGTTAGATGCTTCTAGCCCTTTTGCATTTATTTCTTCTATTTTTGCACGTATCGATTCTGAACCGCGCGACATTGCTTCAATGTCAAAGTCTTCCGCGCGGACAGTAAAATAAGCGGCGTAATAAAGGAGCGGCAGATGTACCTTGAAATATGCAATTCTAACTGCCATAAGTACATATGCAGCAGCATGGGCCTTTGGGAACATGTATTTAATCTTCTTACAAGAATCGATATACCATTCTGGAACTTCGTTTTTCCGCATCTCTGCTTCCATTTCTTCGCTTAAGCCTTTACCCTTACGAACTGATTCCATAATTTTAAAAGCAAAGGATGGGTCCAGTCCCTGATAAATAAGGTAGACCATGATATCATCACGACAGCCAATAACTTCACTAAGATTACATGTTTTATTATGGATTAATTCTTGGGCATTCCCAAGCCATACATCGGTACCATGTGATAACCCCGATATTTGAACAAGTTCAGAGAACGTTGTTGGTTTCGTATCCTCAAGCATCTGCCGAACGAATCGAGTTCCAAACTCTGGAATACCAAGTGTTCCAGTTTTACACATGATCTGCTTTTCTGTTACGCCTAATGACTCGGTCCCGCTAAAGATTTTCATGACTTCAGGATCATCTGTAGGGATTGTTTTCGGATCCATTCCGCTCAGGTCCTGAAGCATCCTAATCACGGTCGGGTCATCATGTCCGAGGATATCTAGCTTCAAGACATTATCATGGATGGAATGGAAATCGAAATGTGTTGTTTTCCATTCTGAATTCCTATCATCTGCCGGGAATTGAATCGGTGAAAAATCATAAACATCCATGTAATCAGGTATAACAATAATACCACCTGGATGTTGACCCGTTGTTCTTTTAACACCCGTACAGCCTGAAGCAAGGCGCTCTACTTCGGCACCACGCAGTTGTAGATTGTTATCCTGTTGATATGCTTTAACATATCCAAAAGCGGTCTTGTCTGCGACTGTACCAATCGTCCCAGCGCGGAATACATTATCCTCACCAAACAGGACCTTTGTATAATTATGGGCCCTCGGCTGGTATTCACCAGAAAAGTTTAAATCGATATCGGGAACTTTGTCCCCTTTGAAACCAAGGAACGTTTCAAACGGAATATCGTGTCCGTCCTTATGGTATTTCCCGCCACATTGCGGGCAATCCTTATCAGGTAAATCAAAACCTGAACCGACAGAACCATCATTAAAAAACTCTGAATGTTTACAGGTTGGACACACATAATGCGGTGGTAGTGGATTTACCTCGGTAATTTCTGTCATTGTTGCTACAAGTGATGAACCAACAGACCCCCTTGAGCCTACAAGGTAACCATCATCCAAGGACTTTTTAACAAGCTTATGAGAAATTAGATAAATAACAGCAAATCCATGCCCAATAATACTTTTCAATTCCTTTTCTAACCTGGCTTCCACAATTTCCGGCAAGGTGTCACCGTAAATTCTCCGCGCCATTGAATAACTCATTTCACGCATTTCTTCATCGGCGCCTTCAATTTTCGGTGTATACAAATCGTCTTTAATTGGTTTAATGACTTCAATCATATCCGCAATTTTATTCGTGTTAGTTACAACAATTTCTTTTGCTTTCTCTTTTCCTAAAAATGAAAAAGCATCAAGCATTTCATTGGTTGTCCTAAAGTGAACATCGGGAAGTTCATGGCGATTTAGCGGGTTAGCTCCACCCTGGGAATTAATTAATATTTTTCGATAAATTTTATCATTTTCATTAAGATAATGGACATTTCCAGTTGCAACAACTGGCAATCCTAATTTATCACCAAGCGTAATGATTTTCGCAATAATATCTTCCATTGCTTTTTCATCGCTCACCAATTCCATTTCAATCAACGGTGCATTTACTTCTTTCGGCATGACTTCAAGATAATCATAAAAACGGGCAGCACCTTCCACTTCCTCTGGGGATTTTTGCATCATCCCTTCAAATACCTCACCTTTATTACAACCGGAGCCAACTAAAATCCCTTCCCTGTATTTTTGCAAAACAGATCTTGGTAATCTAGGAACTCGATAAAAATATTCAAGGTGTGATATAGATACGAGTTTAAAAAGGTTTTTTAATCCCGCTTGTGTTTGGGCTAAAAGTGTACAGTGATAGGGACGTGCCCGTTGGTAGGCATTTCCTTTCCCCATATTATCATTAAACTGGTCATGGTATTCAATTCCTTTTTCGAGGGAATCCTTTAACATTTTCAAAAGTAGATAACCGGTTGCCTCTGCATCATAAATGGCGCGGTGATGTTGGGTTAATTCAATATCAAACTTCTTAGTTAGTGTATTTAAACGATGGTTTTTCATCTCTGGATAAAGAAATCTTCCAAGTTCAAGTGTATCAATAACAGGATTCCTAGCCTTTTCAAAGCCTATTTTTCTATATCCGACATTGAGGAAACCCATATCAAAGGAAGCATTATGGGCTACAAGAACAGCATCACCCGCCCAATCACTAAAATTCCGTAGAACTTCCTCAATTTCTGGAGCGGTTTGGACCATATCATCGGTAATTCCAGTGAGGTTGATTGTTGTTGCCGATAAACGGTGATGAGGATTGGCAAAGGATTCGAAGCGGTCAATGATTTCCCCGTCATGTATTTTCACAGCAGCAAGCTCAATAATTGTATTGTACACCGCTGATAGTCCCGTAGTTTCAACGTCAAATACAACATAGGTATCCTCAGCTAGTTGACGATGTGCGTCATTATAGGCAATTGGCACCCCATCATCTACTAAATTTACTTCAACCCCATAGAGAATTTTAATATCATTTTTCTTCCCAGCACCATACGCTTCAGGGAATGATTGTGCAACCGCGTGATCGGTTACTGCAATTGCTTTATGTCCCCATTTTTTTGCCTGTGCAATCAGTGTGCTAACAGGAGTGACTGCATCCATTTGACTCATCGGTGTATGAAGATGGAGTTCTACACGCTTCTGATCTTCGGGTGCAGTATCCTTTCGGCCAACAGGCTTAATTTCATTAATATCATTTCCAATCATCACGAGGTCACGAACAAAGGTATCATTCTGAATGCTGCCTCGAACTTTTACCCACATTCCTTTTTTGACAAGCTGGAACAGGGCTGCATCCTCTTTATCACGTGAAAACATTTTTACCATAATAGAGCTTGTGTAATCAGTTATTTTGAAGGTCAGCAGGGAACGGCCGCTCCTGAGTTCACGTATTTCCGCATCAAAGATAAACCCTTCTACAGCTATTCTTCTTTCTTCATCAACAATATCAATCAGACTTCGGAAGTCATTATTATCCTTAATGGTAAGACCAATAGTAAGCGGTCCAGATGGAAGATCACCAGATGCCTGATCCTTTTCAGCTTCTTTTCTCTGCAATTCAACCATTGCTTGAAGTCCGCGTTCTTGATCCTCCTTTTGCTTTGCAAGAAGAAATTGTTGATATTCTTCATTTTTCTCGTTACTTTTTATTACTGTCTCAATCGATAAATTGGGAAATCCAAATGATTGATAGATTTTAGCGATCGTCTCGCCATATTTCCGCTTTAGTGCTTGTCCCTCAGTATCATTACGAACTGAAATTGTAAGCTTATTACCGTTCACTTCGGGAAGTTGTTCATGTAATAGTTTTAAAAGCGGCGGAGCAATTCCATCAATTTGCTGAATGCTATAACTCCAATAATCTCGTAATAATTCCGGTGAAATAATTTGATTTGTTACATTTATATGGAAGGAAATCGTTGCAATGTTTGAAAATGTCCGTTCAAGCTGTGACGTAAACATTACATAAACATTATAGGGAAGTATATTTTCGAATAAAAATTGAAAATGCCACTTTCTAGCTTTTTTTTCAACTAATAACCTTTCAATTTGCGCATTGTTGAAATGCACTACAACAGCATCCTCGATCAATTGCAGCTGCTGGAGCAAGAGTTGGAATCGCTCTTTTTTGCCTAGGGCATGTTCGCTCATCGTTCTCTCTCCCATCTATTAAATATCGCTTTTTTTATCTCGTCAAAAAGTAATTATATCATATGACTCAAAATGATTCGGCTTTATTCGACAGAAAAATTTCTCCATTTTAGTTAATTAGTTTTCTTTAAAAATAGAATAGGGACCGTATTTAACGGCCCCCAAAATAAATTAAAGATTACATACTATAAGAAAAACCTTTGAATGTCATTCCAAGTTACAACAAGCATGAGCAGCATTAAGAGGGCGAATCCTATAAAATGAACCATACCTTCCTTTTGACGGTCTATTGGCTTGCCTCTAACAGCTTCGACAGCAAAAAACATTAATCTTCCACCGTCAAGAGCGGGAATAGGTAATAAGTTCATAATACCTAAGTTAATGCTTAAAATCCCTGCCCATTTCATTAAATAATAAATACCCGATTTAGCTACAGAATCTGTTGCTTGGTAAATACCAACAGGACCAGAAAGTGCATCAATTGAAAATTGGCCAGTGACTAATTTACCAACCATTACAAAAATCTGTTTCGTCCAAAAATAGGTTTCTGTGAAACCTGCCTTAATTGCTTGAATAGGAGACTTTTCAACAGGACTATAAACACCAATAAGCCCAATTTTCTTTCCTTCAACCGTTTTTTCAATTGGGGTTACCGTGATATCTAAATCCTTTTTGTCACGGCGAATAGAAAATTCGAGCTTTTCATTTGGATTTTTCCGAATGACCTCCACTACATCAGACCAACTCGAAATTTCTGAACCATTAATCGTCTGGATAAGATCACCTTTTTTAAGACCAGCAGCCATCGCTGCCCCATCAGGAGTTATTTCACCTAACTTAGGTTCATTCGTAGGTACCCCCTGTATAAAAGCAATAATAATAAATAAAATGAATGCAAGTACAAAATTCATCATCGGACCAGCAAAAATAGCCATTGTTCTTTGTCCTAATGTTTTTGATCCGAATTGACGGTCAATTGGAGCAATCTGTGACTCGATTCCATTTTCCACGATGACTGCTTTTGGGTCAATGATAAAGGTTTTTAATACTTCATCTTCATCTTCAGGAAATCCTTTAATAACTAAATCCTTTTCGATATCAGCATATTCCACTTCAACGATCCGACAATTAGGAAATTTCTCTTTTTTATTTAAGATGATTTTATTTACTTTTTCATCCTTATCAAACAACAAGCCAATACGATAACCAGGCTTTATTTCAATCATTTCCGGGTCTTCGCCAGCCATGCGCACAAATCCACCAATCGGAAGTAACCGAATGGTATAGGTTGTCTCCGCTCTTTTATGGGAAAATACTTTTGGGCCAAAACCAATTGCAAATTCACGGCATAAAATACCAGCCCTTTTTGCGAAAATCAAATGACCTAATTCATGAAAGAATACGAGTGCGCCAAAAATCACTATAAAGGCAATAACTGTAGTCAAAATAAAACCACCTTTTTTTCAGGATAAGAGAGATTCTTTTACTTGCGCTTCCGTTATTCTTACAGGAGTGAATGAACATAATCTCTTGTTTCTTTGTCTATCTCTTGGATTGAAGCTAGGCTAGGGTGTTCCGTGATTTGGTGGGCGGTTAGGGCTTTCTCAATCAAATCTTCAATCTGCAAGAACCGAATTTTCCCTTCTAGAAAAGCTGCCACGGCCACTTCATTCGCTGCATTCAATACCGTTGGCATCGATCCACCTTTTTTCCCAGCCTCATAAGCAAAACCAAGACAGCGGAATCTCGCGGCATCCATTTCCTCGAAATGCAATTTCCCAATCCTTGCCAGATCCAAACGTTTTGATGAAGGCAATGGCAAACGATCAGGATAGGTGAGCGCATATTGAATCGGCACTCTCATATCTGGTGTTCCAAGCTGAGCAATGATACTGCTATCGTGAAACTCAATCATTGAATGGATGATGCTTTCTTTATGAAGCAGTACATCAATTTTTTCATATGGCATATTGAAAAGCCAATGAGCTTCAATTACTTCTAAACCTTTGTTCATCATTGATGCCGAATCAATTGTGATTTTTGCCCCCATCGACCAATTTGGATGGTTTAGTGCTTGCTCCACGGTAACATTTTTCAATTCTTGCCTAGAGAGGTCACGAAAGCTCCCGCCGGAAGCAGTTAGAATTAATCTTTCAATGTTTTTCTCCTTTTCCCCCTGCAAGGCTTGAAAAATGGCAGAATGTTCACTATCGACCGGAAGGAGTGGTACATTATTTCTTTTAGCCGCATCCATAACTAAATGACCTGCAGTAACCAGTGTTTCTTTATTGGCAATAGCGATTATCTTCCCACATTCAATCGCTTGTAAAGTCGGGTTTAACCCCACACTTCCAAGAACTGCGTTGACAAGAATATCGGCTTTTTCATAAACTGCTGTCTCGATTAGTCCTTCCTGACCAAAAGTGAATTTAATATTAGGAAATTCTGCTTTTAATGTATTACAGTCATGATAGTCTTGTACAGAAACAAGCTCAGGCTGAAATTCAACAATCATTTTTCGAGCCAACTCGATATTTTTACCCACAGAAAAGGCTGCTAATGTAAAGTCAGATGGATGCTCACGGATAATATCTAAGGTTTGGGTTCCTATCGATCCGGTTGCACCTAATAAGCTAATGGTTTTCAATAAAAAGTCAACTCCTAAATGTGAAGCGCACGCGCTCTATTACCAAAGGTGAAAAAAATGTAACAAGGGCCAAACAAATAATAGGCTGTCAAATCGATCAAGAATTCCACCATGACCTGGCAAGATTGTACCAGAATCTTTGACATTAAAATGACGCTTAAAGGCTGATTCAACTAAGTCACCAATTTGTCCAAAAACGGAAAGGACGATTGTAATTCCCATTAAAGTTAAAAGACCGACGTTAATGTTTGAGAGGAGTACAAATATGACAGCCACAACAACTGCACAGGCGATTCCGCCAATCGACCCTTCAACTGTCTTATTCGGGCTAATTTCGGGCCATAGCTTTGTTTTACCAAGAGCTTTTCCAATAAAATAAGCACCTGAATCAGTAGCCCAAATCATAAATAAAGAATACAAAATATAGACAAGTCCCCCATCCTGCCTCGTTTCAAAGAAAAAGTAAAAGCCAATACCTACATAAATGGCTGATAGGATAGAAAAAGAAACGTCTTCAAATGTAAATTGATTTTTGGTAATAACGGTGTAAGTTAATAACAAAAGAATTAATGCAATACATATCTCTATTTTTGAATAATAAAAGGAATCGAATATGGGATAATATTTTTCAGGAAAGAGCAACACCCACAGAAATAAAAGTGCTAACACACCATTAACCGAAAAAATAGTAAGTTTTTTCATTTTTAATAACTCATACAATCCGATTGTCGCTAAAAAATAGGTTAATATTACAAGTGGAAATCCACCATAAGAGACAATTGGTAAAAATAGTGCAGCTGCAATGACTCCTGTTATGATTCTTTGCTTCATCTAATATTTCAACACCTTTGTTGTTCTATATGCCACCAAACCGGCGCTGCCGATTCTGGAATGTTTCAATTGCTTCAAGTAAATGTTCTTCATTAAAGTCTGGCCATAAGACATCTGTAAACCAAAACTCTGAGTAAGCCAACTGCCAAAGCATAAAGTTACTCAAGCGGATTTCACCACTAGTACGGATTAAAAGATCTGGGTCTGTAAAATTAGCAGTCATTAAGTAGGAGGAAAAGACCTTTTCGTCTAACTCCGTCTCGTTTAGTTTACCACTTTTGCTGTCATTTAAGACTTGCTTCACAGCATCAAGAATCTCAGCCCTGCTCCCGTAATTTAATGCAAAGTTTAATACTAATCCATCATTATTTTTTGTTTCTTCTATAGCTTTTTCTATTGCACGCAGTGTATGTACTGGAAGTTGATTTTTATAGCCCATCATTTTCACTTGAACATTTTCCTCAATTAAATCCGGCAAAAATGTTCCTAAAAATTCATCAGGCAAACTCATAATGTATTCGACTTCATTTTTTGGCCTTTTCCAATTCTCAGTTGAAAAAGCATACAATGTTAAGGTTTTAATGCCAAGCTCATTTGCTAATTTCGTTGTTTTCCGAACAACCTTCATGCCCTCATGGTGACCAGCAATACGTGGTAATGCCCGTTTCTTAGCCCAACGTCCGTTGCCATCCATAATAATTGCCACATGCTCAGGAACAGGCGATTTTTTTATTTTCTCTATTTTATTTCGGAGTGTGGAAGTGTTATTTCGGTTCTTCCCAAGCCTTAATTTATTAAACATAACATTGCTCCTCCAATTAGTTAATCATTTCCTCCGAAAATTAAATCATATATCAATTCCATTGAAGCATGTGTGTTGTTATGTAATGGACATTTCGGGGTAGCATGTTTTTATCATACCAAAAAAGCAAAAAGATATCTCTAATATTTAACTTATGTAAAAAAACAGAGATTAAGAATAATGTTCAGACAACTTTGAGGGAACAATCAAAAATCCCCAAATTACATAATAAAATAGTGAAAAACCCCCTAAACAGAGGGTTCTTATTTATTAATTAGGCGTGTTAAATTTGTCTGTTGATTTCCGCTCCATGCGCTTCGCTTTCCGCAGGCGTGCCGGGGAGCCTCCTCGGCGCTACGCACCTGTGGGGTCTCCCCTGCCCCGTACTCCCGCAGGAGTCTCGCGCATTCCGCTCCAATCAACAGAGTTTTAAAATCAACATTTAGTTTTAACACAGCCATTAATTAAACTTCCAAAATTTCCTTTTCTTTGTCTTTAGTAATTTGATCAACTTTACTAATAAATTCGTCGGTAAGTTTTTGGATATCCTCCGAATGACCGCGAAGACTATCCTCAGTAATTTCACCATTCTTCTCAAGCTTCTTTAATTCGTCATTACCATCTCGACGGATATTACGGATAGCTACCTTCGCTTCTTCTGATTCCTTTTTGACCAATTTTACTAACTCCTTGCGGCGCTCCTCAGTCAATTGTGGAATAGCAAGACGGATTACCATTCCGTCGTTGGTAGGATTTAATCCTAAATCAGATTTAAGAATTGCTTTTTCAATATCCCCAAGGGTGGATTTATCATATGGTTGAATTACAATAAGCCTAGCTTCAGGTGTTGAAATTCCAGCCATTTGGTTGACAGGTGTTGGTGCACCATAATAATCAATAGTAATTCTGTCCAATAACGAAGCGCTTGCTCTCCCCGCACGGATGCTGGCAAGCTCACGCGAATATGACTGAATCGCTTTTGTCATACGATCTTTAATAGTAGAGATGACTTGTTTTGGCATTAATGTTTCCCCCTAACAATTGTTCCTATTTTTTCCCCCATAACGGCTCGTTTAATATTCCCCTGCTCCATAATCGAGAAAACAATCAATGGAATATCATTGTCCATGCATAAGGAGGAGGCAGTAGAGTCCATAACTGCTAATCCTTCTTTAAGAACATCTAAGAAAGACAAATCTTCATATTTAGTAGCATTTGCATCTAATCGAGGGTCTGCAGAATACACTCCATCGACATTATTCTTTGCCATTAAGATTACTTCAGCATCGATTTCCGCTGCTCGGAGTGCAGCGGTTGTATCCGTTGAGAAATATGGATTTCCTGTACCCGCCGCAAAAATGACTACCCGTTTTTTTTCTAAATGCCTAATTGCACGGCGTCGAATATAAGGCTCAGCCACCTGGCGCATTTCAATAGAGGTTTGCACCCGTGATTCAATTCCTAAGTGCTCCAAACTATCTTGCAGTGCTAAAGAATTCATAACCGTTGCAAGCATCCCCATATAATCTGCAGTTGCCCGGTCCATACCCATTTCACTGCCAATTTTTCCGCGCCAAATGTTACCGCCACCGACAACGACAGCAACTTCTACTCCAAGCTCTGCTATTTCTTTAACTTGAATGGCAATCGATTTGATCACAGAAGGTTTAATTCCAAAGCTCGATTCACCTGCAAGTGCTTCTCCGCTCAACTTTAATACTACGCGTTTGTACTTAGGACCGCTCATATAAACCTCCATTATGTAATTAATTCTTTTTAAAAAAGGGAACACACCGTGTCCCCTATTTAAAAACTATTTCATTAACATTCCCTTAAAACTATTTTGTTTTTATGTTAGAGAATAGTTTTTGATTATTTTTTAATTTGATTCATAACTTCTTCAGCAAAGTTATCTTCACGTTTTTCGATACCTTCTCCGACTTCGTAACGGACGAACTCACGGACTGTAGCATCCTTAGATTCAACAAACTGACGTACTTTTTGATCAGGGTTTTTAACGAAAGTTTGATCAAGTACACAAACATCTTCAAAATATTTTCCAAGACGGCCTTCAACCATTTTTTCAACGATTTTTGCAGGCTTGCCTTCGTTAAGTGCTTGTTGTGTTAATACTTGACGCTCATGCTCAACTTCTTCTTGAGAAACTTCGTCACGAGAAACATATTTTGGTTTTAGTGCAGCAATATGCATTGAAACATCCTTCGCAGCATCCGCATCTGTTGTACCTTCAAGTACTGATAGGACAGAAATGCGGCCACCCATATGAATATATGCTCCAAATGCATCATTGTCTGTTTTTGATGTAACAGAAAAGCGGCGAAGTGTTAATTTTTCACCAATCTTAGCAATAGATGCATTGATATGATCTGCAACAGTTGCACCATTTTCCATCGTTTGAGCAGATGCTTCTTCAACAGTTGCAGGCTTGTTCTTTAGAAGATGTGCAGCTAGATCTTTTACAAGAGCTTGGAACGCTTCATTCTTCGCAACAAAGTCAGTTTCAGAGTTTACTTCTAGAATAACTGCATCGTTACCTTCAGTTACAACATAAGTTAAACCTTCTGCAGCAATACGGTCACCCTTCTTAGCAGCAGATGCAATCCCTTTTTCGCGTAAGAAATCAATTGCTTTGTCCATATCTCCATCAGTTTCAGTTAGTGCTTTTTTACAATCCAACATACCTGCACCAGTTTTTTCACGTAGTTCTTTAACCATTTGAGCAGTAATTGCCATAATGTAAATTCCTCCTTTATTTTACTATGTATCCATATCTTAGCCAATGACAGCTATTCTAAAACTTTCCAATAAAAACCTTCTTTAAAAAAAGGTGATAAAGGGTCTCCCTCTTATCACCTTTTGATTTAATTAAGCCTGAACTTGTACTTCTTCACCTTGTTTAGCTTCAAGGATAGCATCTGCCATTTTACCTGTTAAAAGCTTAACCGCACGAATCGCATCGTCATTCGCAGGAATAACTACATCGATTTCGTCTGGATCACAGTTTGTATCAACAATACCTACGATAGGAATGTTCAATTTCTTAGCTTCTGCAACCGCGATACGCTCTTTACGAGGGTCAATAATGAAAAGTGCATCTGGAAGTTGTTTCATATCTTTGATGCCGCCTAAGAATTTCTCTAGACGCTCTTGTTGTTTCTTTAATTGAACAACCTCTTTTTTAGGTAATACTTCAAAAGTTCCGTCTTCAGACATTCTTTCGATATCTTTTAAGCGGCCAATACGCTTTTGAATTGTTTCAAAGTTTGTTAAAGTACCACCTAACCAACGTTGGTTAACATAGTACATACCAGAACGGCCCGCTTCTTCTTTAACAGAATCTTGAGCTTGTTTTTTTGTACCAACAAAAAGAACTGTTCCGCCGTTACCAGCAAGTTCCTTTACCCAGTTATAAGCTTCTTCAACTTTTTTAACTGTTTTTTGAAGGTCAATGATATAGATACCGTTACGCTCTGTGAAGATATATTTCTTCATTTTAGGGTTCCAACGGCGAGTTTGGTGTCCGAAGTGTACACCAGCTTCAAGCAATTGCTTCATAGAAATGACTGACATGATTTTTCCTCCTAATGGTTTGTTTTCCTCCGCTCACCTCATCTTTAAACAGAAACTGTTATGAACAGCACCATCTGATTAAATCAATGAGCGTGTGTATTAACACCATGAAATAATATAGCATATGTAATAATAACAATCAAGCATTAGTTTAATAAAAAAACAAAATCCCCAGTTAGCTGGGGATTAGTTATGATTAATTTGATCTTAATTTATCAAGTTCCATCAGAAACTTATCATTTAAAACTTTGATATATGTTCCTTTCATCCCTAGTGAACGTGATTCAATTACCCCTGCACTTTCAAGTTTTCTTAGTGCATTAACGATAACAGAACGAGTAATACCAACACGATCAGCTATTTTCGAAGCAACCAATAAGCCTTCACGGCCATTTAATTCTTCAAAGATATGTTCAATCGCTTCAAGTTCACTATATGATAATGAACTAATAGCCATTTGAACCACTGCTTTGCTTCTAGCTTCTTCTTCAATTTCTTCAGACTTTTCTCGTAAAATCTCCATACCTACAACTGTTGCACCATATTCTGCAAGGATTAGATCATCATCGTGGAACTTTTCTTGTAATCTTGCAAGAATTAACGTGCCAAGGCGTTCCCCGCCGCCAATAATTGGAACAATCGTAGTTAAACCTTCTTTAAATAAATCTCTGTTTTCTATTGGAAAAGCAGTATATTGGCTTTCAATATCAAGATTTGATGATGTTTCTTGAATATTAAATAGACCATTTGTATATTCCTCAGGGAATTGACGATCCTCAAACATCTTTTTCATTCTTTCATTTTCAATTTGCTGATGAATAGAGAACCCTAAAAGTTTACCACGACGGCTAACAATATACACATTTGCTTCAATCGTTTCACTTAAAGTGACCGACATTTCCTTAAAGTTAACTGGCTTTCCCGCTGCTTTTTGTAATAAAACATTAATTTTTCTCGTTTTTGTAAGTAAATCCATCTGTTTCTTCCTCCTAATAACTACAACCATTATTAAATTATTAATTAATCTTCAAATACTACATTTTAGGGTATTTAAAAAATGAACATTTCTTCATACATGGGATTATCAGACATTCATTTTTATAAGATAAACTGACTTAAATCTTTATTTTTCGAAATAGCACCAAGTTTATCGTCGACATACTGTGGTGTAATTGTTATCTTCTCCATCGAAATTTCTGGAGCTTCAAAAGATAAGTCTTCTAAAAGCTTTTCGAGAATCGTATGAAGACGTCTTGCACCAATATTGTCTGTATTTTGATTCACTTCAAATGCAACTTCGGCTATTCTACGAATAGCATCGTCAGAAAATTCAATTTGTATACCTTCTGTTTCCAATAATGCCTGATATTGCTTAATAAGGGCATTATCTGGTTCGATTAAGATTCTGAAGAAATCTTCCACCGTTAGCTTTGTTAGTTCTACACGAATTGGGAAACGCCCTTGAAGTTCTGGAATTAAATCGGAAGGTTTCGCCATGTGAAATGCTCCAGCAGCAATAAATAATACATGGTCTGTTTTTACTGACCCATATTTGGTCACTACTGTTGAACCTTCAACTATAGGCAAAATATCTCTTTGGACCCCTTCTCTGGATACATCTGCAGAAGAGCCTCCCGAATTTTTACTAGCGATTTTATCAATCTCATCGATAAAAATAATACCAGCTTGTTCCGCACGATAAACGGCCTCAGAATTTACTTCATCCATATCAATAAGCTTAGAAGCCTCTTCACTTGTCAGCACCTTGCGAGCTTCACGGACAGTCAATTTTCGCTTTTTGCGTTTTTTGGGCATAAAGCTGCTTAGGGCATCCTGCATATTCATTCCCATTTGTTCAATCCCTGAGCCTTGCAGCATATCAAACATGGATGGAGCTTGCTCATCTACTTCAACCGTAACGATTTCATCCTCTAGTTGACCAAGTGCTAATTTCTCTTTGACAATTTTTCGTTTTTCAGTAATCGAATAATCCTCTTGATGTGTTTCTGGCTCAGTTGATGTATTCCCGCCTCCAAATAACATTTCTAGCGGGTTTTTATAGTTACTCGTTTTTTTGGCTGATGGCACAAGCAAATCAACTAGCCTGCTGTTGGCATTCTCTTCTGCACGTTCCTTCACACTTTGCATCCGTTCCTCTTTTACTAAACGAACAGAGGTTTCAGCAAGATCTCTAACCATGGATTCTACATCTCGCCCAACATAGCCTACTTCAGTAAACTTAGTAGCTTCCACCTTAATAAAAGGGGCACCCACAATTTTGGCAATCCTTCTGGCAATTTCCGTTTTCCCAACTCCAGTCGGACCTATCATCAATATATTTTTGGGGATAATTTCATCCCTAAGTTTTTCATTTAACAATCCTCTTCTGTAGCGATTTCTTAAGGCAACGGCAACCGCTTTCTTAGCATCCTTTTGTCCAATAATATATTGATCAAGTTTTTCAACAATTTGACGAGGGGTTAAATTAGTTGTTTTTCCCATGATAATTAGTCTCCTTCCCGTTATAGCTCTTCAACAATAATGTTATGGTTCGTATAGACACATATTTCAGCTGCTATTTCTAAAGAAGCTTTTGCTATTTCCTTTGCAGATAAATGGTCTCCTGAGTATTTCTTTAGAGCACGTCCAGCAGATAATGCATAATTTCCACCTGAACCAATCGCAAGAATTCCATCGTCAGGTTCAATTACTTCTCCCGTTCCTGAAACAAGCAGTAAATATTCACGATTCATAACAATTAGCATCGCTTCAAGCTTCCTGAGCACTTTGTCACTTCGCCACTCTTTGGCAAGCTCAACAGCAGCTCTTTGAAGGTTTCCGTTAAATTCTTCTAATTTTCCCTCGAACAGTTCGAAAAGAGTAAAAGCATCTGCAACAGAACCTGCAAAACCTGCTAATACCTTTCCATTAAATATCTTTCTTACTTTTCTCGCTGTGTGCTTCATCACTACCGCATTACCAAATGTCACTTGTCCATCACCTGACATAGAATATTCACCATTATGATGAATTGCAAAAATCGTTGTCGCATGAAATTGGTTCATTAAGATGAGCCTCCCTTTGGAGTGATTTCTGTTCACATTACTTCGCAGATAAGTATGTAACAGTGAACTACCATTTACATGAAAGTTATGAAAACTGACTATGTTAACTGGAATATTGACCTCATTACTTTATGGGTTATTTCAACCATGAAGATAAGAAATTTTACTGATGTCATGTTGATTAGGATTCAAGTGTATATTTTGAGTAATTAAAATCTATTTGTAAATACCCAATAATTAACTTTAAAAAAACATTCACATTTGTCATAATATTCATCTCGCAAGGGCTACTAAATCGTAACATACTTCGTATCCCCTTGCAATAAACTTTACAAAACTTTCACAAAGTTCTGAATTGTTTCTAACGCTCTATTTGCGTGTTCTAAATTCCTCTCCTGCTTTCCTTTAATTCTTACCGGCAGCTCTGGAAATAAACCAAAGTTAGCATTCATTGGCTGAAAATTTTTAGCGTTCGTCGTAGTAATATATCGGGCCATGCTTCCAATCGCGGTCTCTTCAGGAAATTCAAGTGGCTCCATTCCTTGTATTAAACGCGTTGCATTTATACCAGCAACTAAACCGCTAGCAGCAGATTCTACGTATCCTTCAACGCCAGTCATTTGACCAGCAAAAAATAAATCTTCACGATTACGGAATTGGTAAGTTGCTTTTAGTACCTTGGGAGAATTGATAAATGTATTCCGGTGCATCACACCATATCGAATAATTTCTGCATTTTCTAACCCCGGTATTAATTGTATAACTTCCTTTTGCGCACCCCACTTTAAATGTGTCTGAAAACCGACAATATTAAAAAGTGTGCCCGCGGCATCATCTTGACGGAGTTGTACTACGGCAAAAGGACGTTTTCCTGTTTTGGGATCCTCTAAACCAACTGGTTTTAACGGACCGAAAAGCATTGTTTTCTTACCCCGTGACGCCATCACTTCAATTGGCATGCACCCTTCGAAAAAGACTTCCTTTTCAAATTCCTTTACTGGAACAGTTTCAGCGGATATAAGCGCTTCATAGAAACGGTTAAATTCTTCTTCAGTCATTGGACAGTTAAGATAGGCAGCTTCCCCTTTATCATAGCGGGATTTTAAATAAACTTTCTCTAGGTCTATGCTTTCCTTTTCAAGTATCGGTGCTGCAGCATCATAAAAATAAAGGTAATCCTCACCGGTTAGCCCTTTGAGCTGCTCTGAAAGATCTGGACTTGTCAGCGGCCCCGTTGCAATGATTGTTGTTCCCTCTGGAATTTCAGTTACTTCTTCATTAATAACCGTAACATTTTCATGGTTTTTAACCAAATTTGTTACTTTGGCGGCAAATTCATGACGATCAACAGCTAACGCACCGCCTGCTGGAACAGAACAAGCATCCGCTGCAGAGATAATAACGGAATCAAGCTTTCGCATTTCTTCCTTTAACACCCCTACTGCATTTGTTAGTGTGTTGGCACGTAATGAATTACTACAAACTAATTCTGCAAATTTATCTGTATGGTGTGCAGGTGTTTGCTTCACTGGTCGCATCTCATATAAGCGAACTTTTACTCCACGCTTCGCAATCTGCCATGCGGCTTCACTTCCAGCTAATCCCGCACCGATTACGTTAATTGTGACATCTTTCATTTAGAATCCTCCTAATAGATACCATGGTTTTATGTAAATAAAAGGTAGTGAACGTACCTATCAATACTTTTCCCACTTTTAAGTCCATCTTGCATTGTACTATACGAATGAAAAAGAAAAAAGTTTTATGCAAATAACGAAGAGAGTGGACTATGCCCACTCTCACTTTAACTTTGCGGTTCTTCCTTGTAATCACAATTAACGCATTGAACTTGAACACCTTTTTTTAATTTCTTTTCAACAAGCAGCCCTTCACATTTTGGGCATTCCCTTGGTAATGGTTTATCCCAAGAGATAAACTCACATTCAGGGTATTGTGTGCAACCGTAAAAGAGTCGCTTTTTCTTACTTTTACGCTCAATGATCTGTCCTTCTTTACAATTAGGGCAGGTAACACCGATTTCTTTAACAATCGGTTTTGTATTTCGGCAATCTGGAAAATTGCTGCAAGCCATAAATTTTCCGTAACGACCCATTTTAAAAACCATAGGGTTTCCACAATTCTCACAGTCTTCACCAGCTGGTTCATCTTTGATTTCAACAGACTGCATTTCTTCTTCTGCTTTTTTTAAATGAATTTCAAAATCTTGATAAAACTCATCGATAATATTGACCCAAGGTACTTTTCCATCTTCGATATTATCTAAGCCCTGTTCCATTTTCGCTGTAAATTCGACATCTAGAATATCTGGAAAAAACTCTAAAATCAACTCATCGATAATTTCACCGAGCTCGGTTGGAATAAATCTTTTATTATCGAGTGCCACATAGCCCCGCTTTTGAATCGTGTCAAGGGTTGGTGCGTATGTAGACGGGCGACCAATACCAAGCTCTTCAAGTGTCTTAACAAGTCTTGCCTCCGTGTACCTTGGCGGTGGCTGAGTGAAATGCTGCTTTGGCTCGATATCCTTTTTAAACACTTCATCCCCTTCCTTAAGGTCAGGAAGCATTCTGTCTTTTTCATCCACTTGGTCATCTGATCCCTCAACATAAAGCTTCATGAAACCAGGAAACTTAATTTTTGAGCCATTTGCTCGGAAAAGGACATTGCCATTTTGTAAATCTACGCTCATTGTATCCATGACGGCCTGAGCCATTTGACTAGCTAAAAACCGATCCCAGATTAATTTATATAATCGGAGTTGGTCTCTTGATAAAAATGTTTTTAAACTATTGGGATCCCTTAAAGTACTGGTTGGTCGAATCCCTTCATGTGCATCTTGGGCCTTCGATTGCTTTTTCTCTTTTCTTTGTTCATCTTTTAAATAATCTTCACCATATTCTGAGCGGATGTAATTAGCCGCCTCTGTTTGAGCGACTTCAGAAATCCGTGTTGAATCCGTTCTCATATATGTAATGAGACCAACCGTACCCTCTTTGCCAAGCTCAATCCCTTCATAAAGCTGCTGTGCGAGCATCATCGTTTTCTTTGCTCGGAAGTTAAGTTTTCTGGCTGCTTCTTGTTGCAATGATGATGTTATGAAGGGCGGTGATGGGTTCCTCTTTCTTTCTTTTTTGGTAACAGATACAACTTTGAATTTATTATCATCCATTTGTTTTAAAATGGTTTGGACATCTTGTTCAGATTTCAGTTCAAATTTTCCTTTGTCAGCTAAAGAAAAATATTGGGCACTAAAATGGTCTTTCCCCTTTAAAAATTCTCCATCAATCGTCCAATATTCTTCAGGGACAAAGGCTTTAATTTCCTTTTCCCTAACAATAATTAAATGGACGGCAACAGATTGAACCCGGCCTGCACTTAAACCTTTCTTTACCTTCTTCCAGAGCAACGGGCTGATATTATACCCAACAAGACGGTCAAGAATCCTACGAGCCTGCTGAGCATCCACCAAATCCATATTAATTGGCCGAGGATGTTTAAACGACTCTTTTATCGCATCTTTTGTGATTTCATTAAAAACCACCCGGCAATCTGAATTAATATCGACAGATAAACTATGGGCTAAATGCCATGCAATTGCTTCCCCTTCGCGATCCGGGTCAGCTGCCAGATAGATTTTTTTTGCTTTTTTTGCCGCTGTTTTCAAGTCTTTTAAAACAGGACCTTTTCCGCGGATTGTAATATATTTTGGTTCATAGCTATTTTCTACATTGACCCCCATTTGGCTCCGTGGCAAATCGCGAATATGTCCCATTGATGCTTTTACTTTATATTTATTCCCTAAATATCGTTCGATCGTTTTCGCTTTTGCTGGCGATTCAACGATTACAAGAAAATCTGCCATTTAAAAATCCTCCTTAAGAGGGAAAGTGTAGAAGCGCCCCGAATCTGGCAAATGCTGTTTCTAAGGTGCTAATCATTTGAGAAGCTTTCCTAAATTCCAGTTTTACCTAATTAGACCGGAGAAAATACTTTACAAAACTGCCCTATCCCAAGTTTTTCTTTATATATTAATATGAAAATTATTTATTCCATTTCCAAATATTCTTTTTTTCGAACATCTGTTGGAAAATGTATAACAAATTAGAAAATAATGCAACCTTTTTTAGCTAAATTCTCCGTTTATTCATAAAAACCTTCAAAATTAACGATTTTTAAGCGAAATTTCTTTAGATAAGAGTCTTATCTAATTTCCTCTAAAATATCCTCTGCACCGGTTACAAGTTTAGCTCCTTGTTGAATTAATTCATTGGCCCCGATAGAATATGGATTAAAAATGCTTCCAGGCAAGGAAAATACATCTCTTCCTTCATTTACTGCAAAATTCGCCGTGATGAGTGATCCGCTTTTTCGTTTTGCTTCTATAATAAATGTCCCTTTTGACAAACCACTAATAATTCGATTTCTTGATGGAAAATGCCATCTAAGCGGCTTAGTATCTGGAGGGTATTCCGAAAGAACTAGCTGGTTTTTCATCATTTCTAGGGCTAAGCTCGTATTTTCCTTTGGATAGATATGATAGAAACCACCAGCAATCACAGCTATTGTTTTTCCTCCATTTTTTATTGCATATTCATGTGCGAGGGCATCAATTCCCCGTGCTAAGCCGCTAACAATTAGAACACCTTTGTCAATTAAACCTGGAAAAATCAACCGAATTGCATTTTTCCCATATTGAGTCGCTTGCCGTGAACCAACAACCGCAAGTTTGGGGTCTGTTTCAAGTAGCGAGAGATCACCCTTGGTAAATAGTGCCCATGGCGGCTGATATATTTCTTTTAATAATGGTGGATATTCCTTATCTAAAATAGTAATGACTGTAATCTCATTTGTTTTGTATTGACGAATTTGATCGCGAATAATGTCAGGATGAAGAGGTACGCTAGAAGACTTTTCTGAAGGGTTATTGGTGGTAGTGGGTGGAAATAAGCATGTTTGCTGAGGGGATTGCTTTTGTAACTGATATAAGTTCTGTAGTGTCGGGTCTTTTTTTAGCATTTGTAAAACGGTGTTCCAGGAGATATTGGGGTAATGCAGCAAGGAAATAAGTTTTTCTTTGAATTCATCCATTTAAATATTTGCCTCCCTATAGATATAAAATTAGAATAAATAGCCCCTCGTTTTTGAGGGACTATCTGAAATTATCTAGTTGCACAATTATTAGTGGGTTTTACACTTTTCGTACAAACCTTGTTCTTTTAATACTTCAATTAATGTGTCACCCATCACAGATGGAGTGTCAGCTACTTTAATTCCGCATTCGTTCATAACGCGGATTTTTTCATCTGCAGTACCTTTACCACCTGAAATAATCGCACCTGCGTGTCCCATACGTTTTCCTGGAGGCGCTGTACGTCCACCGATGAAGCCAACAACAGGCTTGGTCATGTTTGCTTTAACCCACTCAGCTGCTTCTTCTTCGGCAGTACCGCCGATTTCACCAATCATAATTACAGCATATGTTTCAGGATCTTCATTAAATGCTTTTAATACATCGATGAAGTTTGTTCCGTTAACAGGGTCGCCGCCGATACCAACAGCAGTAGTTTGGCCTAATCCGGCTTGTGTTAATTGATGAACCGCTTCGTATGTTAATGTTCCAGAGCGTGATACAACACCTACATGGCCTTTTGTATGGATATAACCAGGCATGATGCCGATTTTACACTCATCAGCTGTAATAACACCAGGACAGTTTGGACCGACTAAGCGAGTCTTTTTACCTTCCATATAACGCTTAACTTTAACCATATCCAATACCGGAATATGTTCAGTGATACAGATAGCAAGATCCAATTCTGCATCAACCGCTTCGATAATCGCATCTGCAGCAAATGGTGCCGGTACGTAAATAACGGATGCAGTTGCACCAGTTGCGCTAACAGCATCTTTAACCGTGTTAAAAACAGGAACTCCTTCTACTTCTAACCCGCCTTTTCCTGGAGAGGTACCGCCAACAATCTGTGTACCATATTCAAGCATTTGCTTTGTATGAAACAGGGCTGTTGATCCTGTAATCCCTTGAACAATAACCTTTGTATCTTTATTAATAAAAACGCTCACGTTAATTCCCCTTTCTTCGATCCTATTTCACTAATGAAACGATTTTTTGTGCGCCGTCAGCCATGGATTCAGCAGCAATAATGTCTACACTTGACTCTGATAGGATTTTCTTACCTAAGTCAACATTTGTTCCCTCTAAGCGAACAACAAGTGGAACACTAAGTCCAACCTGCTTAGCTGCTTCTACTACACCCTCAGCAATAACATCACACTTCATGATTCCACCAAAGATATTGACGAAAATACCTTTTACGTTTGGATCAGAAAGGATAATTTTGAATGCCTCTGTAACCTTTTCAGCTGTCGCGCCGCCCCCAACATCAAGGAAGTTTGCGGGATCGCCGCCGTAATGTTTAATTATATCCATCGTTGACATGGCAAGTCCTGCACCATTAACCATACAACCAATGTTTCCATCTAAAGCAACGTAGCTTAAATCATATTTAGATGCTTCAATTTCCTTTGCATCCTCTTCTTCAAGGTCACGGTACTCTAGTACATCCTTCTGACGATATAGGGCATTTGAGTCAAAGTTTAATTTTGCATCAAGAGCCATTACCTTACCGTCACCTGTAACAACGAGCGGATTAATTTCTGCAATCGAGCAATCTTTCTCGATATAAGCATTATACAAAGCGGTCATAAATTTTACAGCTTGATTAATTAATTCTTTTGGAATATTAATATTGAACGCAATTCGGCGAGCTTGGAATGGCTGTAATCCGACTACCGGATCAATTTCTTCTTTAAAAATTTTCTCTGGAGTCTTTTCAGCAACCTCTTCAATTTCCGTTCCGCCTTCTTCAGATGCCATTAGGACAACACGTGAAGTAGCACGGTCTAATACTAAACCAACATAATATTCTTTTTTGATGTCACAGCCTTCTTCAATAAGCAGGCGCTTGACTTCTTTTCCTTCAGGACCTGTTTGGTGTGTTACAAGTGTTTTGCCGAGGATTTCGCTTGCATATGTACGAACCTCTTCAAGGTTTTTCGCAACTTTAACACCACCGGCTTTCCCCCGTCCGCCAGCATGGATTTGTGCTTTTACCACACAAACCTGTGTGCCTAGTTCTTTCGCTGCTTCCACTGCTTCTTCTACAGTGAATGCTACTTTTCCATTCGGAACTGCTACCCCGTATTTTCTGAGGATCTCTTTCCCTTGATACTCATGGATATTCATTTCCCATCCTCCTATTCAAACTCTTCTAAAAACTGACTCCGTTTTCATTTTATATAATGACAGTTACCTTGTCTACCATTATGCTAAAAAATTATATACGTCTTTAAAACATTCAGAATAATCAATCGTTTGTTTTGGATAAATCAAGGAAATCCACACCTTATTTGGTATAATTTGTTTTCTACGATAATAAAAAAAACAGGCACTGCCTG
>NZ_JBPXRO010000033.1:0-57211 GCF_051842875.1 Neobacillus sp. C211 | reverse complement strand
CTATTATGGCTCAGTAGCTCAGTCGGTAGAGCAAAGGACTGAAAATCCTTGTGTCGGCGGTTCGATTCCGTCCTGAGCCACCATTTATATTAAAAAACTTGCCGGGGTAGCTCAATTGGTAGAGCACGACCGAATATGCTTCCTGAATTATCTTCAGCATACTGACCGAGTTGCTGCTTGTATAAACTTCCTGAGGTCAGGATGACGATAACTAGGACAGCGTGGATAAATCAAATAATATACCAAACTTTATGCCGGGGTAGCTCAATTGGTAGAGCAACTGACTTGTAATCAGTAGGTTGGGGGTTCAAGTCCTCTCGCCGGCACCAGAAGTTACACAGTGAATATAATATGTGGAGGGGTAGCGAAGTGGCTAAACGCGGCGGACTGTAAATCCGCTCCCTCCGGGTTCGGCGGTTCGAATCCGTCCCCCTCCACCATTTATAGGGGTATAGTTTAAAGGTAGAACGAAGGTCTCCAAAACCTTTGGTGTGGGTTCAATTCCTACTACCCCTGCCAATTATATTGTGGCGATTGTGGCGAAGTGGTTAACGCACCTGATTGTGGTTCAGGCATTCGTGGGTTCGATTCCCATCAGTCGCCCCATAATATGATTATTAAATAATTAGAATAACATTGGGCTATAGCCAAGCGGTAAGGCATCGCACTTTGACTGCGACATGCGTTGGTTCAAATCCAGCTAGCCCAGCCAATTTGCGGAAGTAGTTCAGTGGTAGAACATCACCTTGCCAAGGTGGGGGTCGCGGGTTCGAATCCCGTCTTCCGCTCCAATATATATGGCGGCATAGCCAAGTGGTAAGGCAGAGGTCTGCAAAACCTTTACCACCGGTTCGAATCCGGTTGCCGCCTCCATAAAACATTTGCTATGTATGGATTAAAACAGGTAATTAGATTTTGCCGGGGTGGCGGAACTGGCAGACGCACAGGACTTAAAATCCTGCGGTAGGTGACTACCGTACCGGTTCGATTCCGGTCCTCGGCATTGCTTTATCAAAACAATTTTATACGCGCCGGTGTGGCGGAATTGGCAGACGCGCACGACTCAAAATCGTGTTCCGTGAGGAGTATCGGTTCGACCCCGATCACCGGTATCAATTTGTTTTAATAAGAAAGTTGCTCATAAAAATATGAGCAACTTTTTTTGACTAAATTTTATTTTGTTCTTTTCTAAAAGATTGTTGCTCATAAAATTCGCCCATAAAAACACTATAATCGCCCATAAAAGTTCGAAATTCGCTCATTAAAACCCAAGATTCGCTCATAAAACTCAAAAATTCGCCCATTGAATAGTAAATCGTTAAATCAATCAAAAAATTACAAATAATGAAGTGTAATTTTACACAAAATATAAATTTTAATGAGCATCTCCTTTATAATTGCATCATTATTGACGAAAACAGACTAATGGTATAATCCATAATCTCCATAATCTTTTATGAAGACTGTCAAACTAAAATTCTTGTTTCTTTCCCAAAATATGCAACACTCTTAAATAAATTCGACAAAATTTGCGTTTTTCCCTTGACGATACTAAAAATAGTGTGTAATATAGAAAAGGTCAGTTGATGATTCAAAAATTTGTCACTTATTAATGCGGGTGTAGTTTACTGGTAAAACCTCAGCCTTCCAAGCTGATGTAGTGGGTTCGATTCCCATCACCCGCTCCATACATATTAACTAACGCAGTGTATCGTTACATAAGAGAACGATGCATTGCGTTTTTTTCTATAGAAAGAAAAAGATGTCCTATGGACACCTAAGGATTTGGAAGGAAGCATCTCCTCCATGTAATTTTGTAAACATATTCATTAAAGATTCTGTTAGTTTCATCGCGTTTTCAACGTCGGTTGAAGGCCTCAAATAAATAATTTGCAGGGCATTTTTAGTAGCAAAAGTTACTGGTGTTCTATCAGAATCGACGAATGGGCTTCCAAATGGCCCCAGTTCATCACAAGATACAATTAGTCGATTTAAAGAATTTATTCGCCCATTCAATCCGGTATATTCCTCACCCACCGTTCCCAACCGAATGCTCACCCCTCCCTTTATGAGATTCAGGTCATATATTCCGATTGGTACTTGATATTGTAAAGAGAAAAAATTATTTATATCAATCGCACTCTGAACGGAAGTAAGGTAATTTTGTTTTTGTACTCTCCTGTATAACGCCTCTACTGAGGGTCGATACCTGTTCGGGTCTTTACCGATTTTTTTAAAAATAGTACGCCATTCCTGAATGCCAGAGAGTTCAGTAACATTTTTATTTTCTAAATCAAAATAAATAGATTCTTGGAAAAGCTGGAGTCTTCCTTTTATCATTTGCTGCGATTCCCCGACCATAATATCTTTATATTCAATTATCCCCAGCTTAAAGTTAGGTATTTGCTCAAATAATTCCTGTGAGAGTTGAATTTCCAACCATTTCACCTCCAAAATTCATTGAAAATAGTTTATCATAAATAGATGTGCATCTAATAATATAACGAGCCAATTATTAAAATAAATGACTTCTAGGGAAGGAGGGGATCAAATGGATGTCCTAAACTTAAAGGAAGAACTAATCGCCTATAGTAAAGAAATTGGAATCGATAAAATTGGTTTCACAACCGCAGACACGTTCACTGAATTGAAAAACCGATTAATAAGGCAACAGGAACTCAAATACCAATCAGGATTTGAAGAACCAGATATAGAGAAGAGAGTGACCCCTTCATTATTACTAGAGGAACCTCGTTCGATCATTTCCATTGCCATTGCTTACCCTTCCAAAATGAATTACCGTGTTGAGAGTAAAAAGGGTGAGAGAAGAGGGATTTTCAGCAGGGCCTCTTGGGGTCTCGACTATCATCATGTTCTCAAGGACCGGCTACACAAACTTGAGGAGTTTATCTCTGCAAAATTTCCAGAAGCTAGGTTAAAATCGATGGTTGATACTGGAGAACTCTCAGACCGCGCTGTGGCCGAGCGTGCTGGAATTGGTTGGAGCGGAAAAAATTGTTCCATTATTACACCGGAGTTCGGATCATATGTTTATCTTGGGGAAATGATTACCAGTATCCCTTTTGAACCAGATACACCAATTGAAAATCAATGCGGGTCATGCACAAAGTGTTTGGATGCTTGTCCAACAGGGGCACTTATACAAGGTGGACAAATTAATGCACAGCGCTGTATTTCTTATTTAACACAAACAAAAACATTTATCCCAGATGAGTTTAGAGACAAAATTGGTAACCGCGTCTATGGCTGTGATTCTTGCCAAACAGCATGTCCGGTTAACAAAGGGAAGAATTTTCATTTCCATGAGGAACTTGAAGCAGATTCTGATATTGCCAAACCGTTACTAAAGCCAATCTTAAAATTAAGTAATCGGGAATTTAAAGCTAAATTTGGTTACGTTGCTGGTTCATGGCGAGGGAAAAAGCCGATTCAACGGAATGCGATTATCGCGCTTGCCCATTTTAAGGATATAACAGCAATTCCTGAATTAGTGGATGTATTAGAAAATGAGGGAAGCCCAGTATCAAGAGGAACAGCTGCCTGGGCCCTTGGGAAAATTGGCGGTGAAACTGCTTTTGCTGCCTTAAAAAAAGCTCAAGAGCTTGAAACCGATCTGGAAGTACAAAATGAAATAGAAAAAGGTTTAAGTTATTATAGGTAAAAATGAGTGAACTCAAGGGTTTGCTCATTTTTTTTGATTGAAATCCTGTCTTCTCTCATATGTATGAGAGAAAGGGGTGAGAAATATGCTTCATTTGATACAAGATTTATTTGATAAAAGAGTAAATCAATTTGTCTCCGATAAAAGAACACATAAAGTATTTTTTCCAAAGGCTGAAATAAAACAAAGTGCATTGTCAAAAAGGTCTGCAGAAATTGTCAAAGTAAAAGCAGCCGGCAGAATCATAGAAAGAAATGAAGAGGATGAATTTCAAACAGTAAAATATCATGCTCATTATCAATATTTAATTAAACAAAAAGGTATTCTTTACATGGAGGAAGAAGTCGAAGAAAGATTAGCTAAGTTTTATAAAGAGGCTTTAGTGATGGATGAGGAAATCAACCCTTATGATCATCAAGAGCCTTATCAAGTACCAATTACACAGAGCTTTGAGGATAGTGATGAACGATTAAGCTTTCAATACAACCGCTTAAAAGCTGTACAATATGCTGAACGCTGGTGGAATAGCTACAATCCTGCCTACAAAAAATTTGAGAATGATTGCACCAACTTTATTTCACAATGCCTCCATACGGGCGAAGCGCCGATGAGAGGCTATCCAAATCGGAGCATAGGGTGGTGGCTCCAAAATAAGAATTGGAGCTACAGTTGGGCGGTGGCACACTCATTTAAGCTTTATTTTGCACATTCTAAAAGTGGTTTACGGGCACGGGAAGTCAGCAGTCCTGATCAATTATTATTAGGTGATGTTATTTGTTACGATTTTGAAGGGGATGGACGATTTAATCATAATACAATTGTTACGGGTAAGGATGCACATGGAATGCCGTTAGTGAACGCCCATACCTATAATAGCCGAATGAGGTATTGGGCATATGAAGATTCATCTGCCTACACACCTAAAATAAAATATAAGTTTTATACGATTCTGGGTTAAAAATGCATCATTATTGAAAGGATAAATCATAGTGGTATAATGGCATGTAGAGTTTTTTATCGAGGTGAGAAACGTGTCAATAAATGTAGTATTATATCAGCCACAGATTCCTTCTAATACAGGTAATATAGCAAGAACATGCGCCGGAACAGATACCAATTTACATTTAATCCGTCCATTAGGTTTTTCGACCGATGACAAAATGTTAAAAAGAGCAGGTTTGGATTATTGGCAACACGTTAATATTGTCTACTATGATTCACTTGATGACTTTTATAAAAAGAATGCTGGCGGTGATTTTTTTTATATCACAAAATTTGGTCAAAAGCCTTTTAGCAGCTTTGATTATAGTAATTCAAGCAAAGATTACTATTTTATCTTTGGACGGGAAACGACAGGACTTCCGAAAGATGTTATTGAAAATAACAAAGACGTCAGTTTGCGGATCCCTATGAATGAAAATATTCGTTCCTTAAATTTATCCAATACAGCTGCCATTCTTATTTATGAAGCACTTCGTCAGCAAAACTATGCACATTTAAAATAATAAAAGGAGGTCCTATCGGGCCTCCTTTTGATGAAATGAAAGGATGTTTGTCATGAATGAAGTTATCAAAACAATTCTTAATCATCGCTCCCTTCGTCATTTTGAGGACAAGCCATTAGCAGATGAACAAATCAAAACGATTGTTACTAGTGCCCAAGCAGCGGCAACATCAAGTTTTATTCAAGCCTACTCTATTATTGGTGTTAAGGACAAAGAGAAAAAGAAAAAATTAGCTGAGATTGCTGGTAACCAAGAATATGTTGAAAAAAATGGTCACTTTTTTGTTTTTTGCGCCGATCTTTATCGTCACACCATTATTGGGGAGAAGGAACAAAAAGATGTTACTCCATCTATCGAAAGTACTGAAAAGTTCATGGTTGCTCTAATAGATGCTTCTTTAGCTGCACAAAATGCAGCGATTGCAGCGGAATCGCTTGGGTTAGGAATATGTTACATAGGTGGAATTCGCAATAACCTAGAAGAAGTTAAAAAGCTTTTAAAGACACCCGAGCGGGTTATTCCTTTGTTCGGACTAGCTGTTGGAGTTCCAACCAAATTGACAGACAAAAAACCTAGGCTCCCGTATGAGCATGTTTACCATGAAGATGAATATCAACAAAACTCTGAAGTTTATCTTAGTCAACTGCAAAAATATGATGAATTAATTTCTTCCTATTATGAAGAGCGGACCAATGGGAAAAGAAAGGACCGCTGGACTGACCAAATAGCTACTATGCTTGATAGGAAGAGTAGAATGTATATGAAGGAGTTTGTTCAAAAAAATAAACTTAATCTTAAATAAAAAAACTGCCGATTGGCAGTTTTTTTATTTTGAAGAACCTGGTTTGTCATTATAACCCGATGTGAAGATTGCCGCTAAAAACGTGACCATTACTAAACAAACGATGAAAGTGTTCATATTTATGTAATCCTCCTTCGTCATACATTTTTCATTTTTATCACACATATAGTTTTATTATAGCCTATCTTATAAAAATGAAAAGAGGGAGATTCTTTTTATTAATACAAAAAATATAGACGCTACTTGGAATGGTACGCATGTTCAAAAGCTTATCAGCATAGAGTATATTAATCGTCTCTGATTAACCTACAGGGGGAGGGCCTTATGGATATTCTAAAAAAAATCGAGATGTATCGCGAAGAAGAAGAAAAGCTACGGTGGGAAGGGTCATTCGCAGATTATTTACAGTTGTTGAAAGAGAAGCCATGGGTTGCACAGTCGGCACATTCACGAGTTTATAATATGCTTAAAGATGCAGGAATTACTGAAGAAAAAGGGACGAAAAAGTACGAATTCTTTAGCAATCAATTATTTGGTTTAGAGGAATCGCTGGAACGGCTTGTTGAAGAATACTTCCATCCGGCAGCAAAAAGGCTGGATGTAAGGAAGCGTATTTTGTTATTAATGGGTCCTGTAAGTGGAGGGAAGTCAACTCTTGTTACCATGCTAAAAAGGGGACTTGAAGCTTACTCTCTCACGGATAGAGGCTCTGTGTTTGCCATTAAAGGATGCCCAATGCATGAAGATCCACTTCATTTAATTCCACATCATTTACGCAAGGATTTCCATGATGAGTATGGAATTCGCATCGAAGGTAATCTTTCTCCATTGAATATGATGCGTCTAGAACAGGAGTATGGTGGACGAATCGAAGATGTTTTAGTAGAAAGAATCTTCTTCTCCGAAGATAAGCGAACCGGAATCGGAACATTTAGCCCATCCGATCCGAAATCACAGGATATTGCCGATTTAACAGGAAGTATTGATTTTTCAACCATTGCGGAATTTGGTTCCGAATCAGATCCACGTGCCTATCGCTTCGATGGTGAGCTTAATAAGGCGAACCGTGGAATGATGGAATTCCAGGAGATGTTAAAGTGTGATGAGAAATTCCTTTGGCACTTGTTGTCTCTAACTCAAGAGGGGAATTTCAAAGCAGGCCGGTTTGCCTTAATTAGTGCTGATGAGCTAATCGTAGCGCACACGAACGAAACGGAGTATCGCTCCTTTATCTCCAATAAGAAAAATGAAGCACTCCACTCAAGGATAATTGTTATGCCTATTCCTTATAACTTGAAGGTGTCACAAGAAGAGAGAATTTATGAAAAGATGATTAATGAGAGTGATGTTTCTGATGTTCACATTGCACCACATACATTAAAGGTAGCAGCGATGTTTACCATCCTTACTCGCTTAAAGGAACCGAAAAAAGGCGATATTGATTTACTTAAGAAAATGCGCCTTTATGATGGAGAAAGTGTGGAGGGCTTTAATACGGCGGATGTGGATGAACTTAAGAAGGAATATCCAGATGAAGGTATGAGTGGTATTGATCCTCGTTACGTGATTAACCGGATTTCATCCACGATCATTCGTAAAGAAATACCTTCAATTAATGCACTTGATGTATTAAGATCATTAAAAGATGGGCTGGATCAACACCCGTCCATCACTACAGAGTTACGTGAACGTTATATGAATTATATCTCATTAGCCCGTAAAGAGTATGATAATATTGCCAAGAAGGAAGTCCAAAAAGCATTTGTTTATTCATACGAAGAGTCAGCTAAAACGTTAATGGATAATTACCTTGACAATGTTGAAGCTTATTGCAACAAATCGAAGCTTCGCGATCCACTTACTGGAGAAGAAATCAATCCAGATGAAAAGCTCATGCGTTCCATTGAAGAACAAATCGGCATCTCTGAAAATGCGAAAAAGGCTTTCAGGGAAGAAGTACTAATAAGAATTTCTGCTTTTGCAAGAAAAGGCAAACGTTTTGACTATAACTCTCATGACCGCCTGCGTGAAGCCATTCAAAAGAAATTGTTTGCAGATTTAAAGGATGTAGTAAAAATCACCACTTCATCGAAAACACCTGATGAACAGCAATTGAAAAAGATTAATAACGTGGTGGCCAGGTTGGTTGATGAGCATGGCTATAATACAACTTCAGCTAATGAATTGCTGCGTTATGTTGGTAGTCTATTAAATAGATAAGTGGATTAAAATAGCTAGGACTGGCAGAAGGTAATCTGTCAGTCTATTTTTTTCCTTATGATGATAAGGAGAAATCCCGGTGCATCCACATGGATAATTTGTCCAATTTAGTAGGCAAAAGCACAATTGTCAAAATAATTTGTAAATTATTCTATTTTTCTGCATAGGATAAAGTAATCCATATTTATCTTAATTTTTTCATTCGAGTTATATTATGAATTTGATAAAAATTTGTGCATATTGGAAACTAATAAATTAATAAGGAGGGGTTTACATTGTCAGTTAACAACCATCAATATGTCATTTCAAGAGAAGATTGGTCCCTCCATCGTAAAGGCCACGATGATCAGCAGAGGCATCAGGAAAAAGTCCAGGAGGCAATTCGCAACAATCTTCCAGACTTAATTACAGAAGAGAGCATAATTATGTCTAATGGTCGAGATGTAGTAAAAATTCCGATTCGTTCATTGGACGAATATAAAATTCGTTATAATTATGACAAAAACAAACACGTGGGCCAAGGTGATGGTGACAGTCAAGTAGGTGATGTCGTTGCACGTGACGGTTCTAGCGGCCAAAAGGGACCAGGTAAAGGCCAAGGAGCGGGAGACCAAGCAGGCGAAGATTATTTTGAGGCAGA
The DNA here is from genome assembly GCF_051842875.1 of Neobacillus sp. C211. Taxonomy (NCBI): domain Bacteria; kingdom Bacillati; phylum Bacillota; class Bacilli; order Caryophanales; family Bacillaceae; genus Neobacillus; species Neobacillus sp. C211. Next base: position 48,362 of record NZ_JBPXRO010000033.1, on the reverse strand, counting down.
AGTATCATTAATGGAGCTTGAGGAAGCCCTATTTAAACAATTGGAGCTTCCAAATTTAAAGAGAAAAGAACAAGAAGAGCATCTCGTTGAAAATATTGAATTCAACGATATACGAAAAACAGGTTTAATGGGGAATATCGATAAGAAACGAACGATGATGTCTGCATTTAAAAGGAATGCAATGAGCGGGAAGCCTGCTTTTCACCCTATTTATAAGGATGATTTGAAATTTAAGACTTGGAATGAAGTAGTTAAACCGGATTCCAAAGCGGTGGTCATCGCAATGATGGATACAAGTGGAAGTATGGGGATATGGGAGAAATATATGGCACGCAGCTTTTTCTTCTGGATGACACGCTTTTTAAGAACGAAATATGAAACAGTGGAAATTGAGTTTATTGCGCACCATACTGAGGCTAAAGTTGTTACTGAGGAGGACTTTTTCTCTAAGGGTGAAAGCGGTGGGACAATTTGTTCATCTGCATACCGCAAAGCCTTAGAAATCATTGATGCCAAATACAATCCACGTAAGTTCAACATCTATCCATTCCACTTCTCAGACGGTGATAATCTCACATCGGATAACGCCCGCTGCGTGAAGCTAGTTGAGGAATTAATGAAGGTGTCAAACATGTTCGGGTATGGAGAGGTAAATCAATACAATCGCCATTCAACCTTAATGTCAGCCTATAAGAACATTAAAGATGATCAATTCCGCTACTATATTCTTAAGCAAAAAGCAGATGTATTTCATGCGATGAAGAGCTTTTTCCAAGCCGAAGAATCGAAATTATTCGCTTAACAAAAACGACTGGTGTCAGGCACCAGTCGTTTTTTGCTATTGCTACAAGTTACTTTACATTAATCTTTGTGGAATTGGTAAAGATGACAGGGGGATAGCAGAAGATACGGATTTCTTAAGTGAAATCCAAGTTGGATTATTAATACAAATGAAAGGCGATGACTGAGTTTCATCGCCTTTTTGTGTTTACCATCTTATGCAGCTTTATCAATGGAAGTGATATATTCTTTACCTTTCTTTGAATCAAATCGTCCTTCCCACTTAGACATAACGATTGCTGCCAATGAGTTACCGAATACATTAACAACGGTACGAGCCATATCTAGAAGTCTATCGATACCCGCAATAAATGCGAGGCCTTCTAGTGGAATGCCTACAGTTCCTAAAGTTGCTAATAGAACCACAAAAGAAACACCCGGTACACCTGCAATTCCTTTGGATGTAACCATTAATACTAACATTAAAGAAATTTGTTGAGAAATACTTAAATCGATTCCATACATTTGAGCAATGAAAATTGCTGCTAGCGCTTGATAGAGGGTAGAACCATCTAAGTTAAATGAATAACCTGTTGGAATAACAAAGGAAACAACATCTTTCGGACACCCGTATTTCTCCATTTTTTCCATCACTTTTGGCAAGACGCTTTCTGAACTGGCCGTTGAAAAAGCTAAAATTATTTCGTCCTTTAATATCTTTGTAATATGAAGAATGCTGGTCCCACATATCTTTGCTATAGCACCTAACACAACAACAATAAAAAAGAACATTGCGGCATAAACACAAATGACTAATTTTCCAAGGGGAATTAAGGACGCTACTCCAAATTTTGAAACCGTTACACCTATAAGGGCAAAAACGCCAAATGGTGCAAATTTCATAATCCGATTTGTTACCCAAAACATGGCATCGGCCGTACCTTGGAAGAATGCAAGAACTGGTTTTCCTTTTTCACCGATTGCTGCAATTCCTAACCCAAACATAACGGAAAAGAAAATGATAGGAAGCATGTCCCCATTTGCTATAGATTCGAAGATATTTTTCGGAACAATATTAACAAATGTATCCATAAAACTATGACTTGTTACTTCACTTGTTGAGTCTACATATGTTTGTATATCGCCTTTAGCCAGTTTGGCCATATCCACACCTACACCTGGCTTAAAAATATTCGCTGCAAGCAAACCTATTATGATAGCGATCGATGTAACAATTTCAAAGTAAAGAATGGTTTTCCCACCGAGTTTACCTAACTTTTTCATATCCCCGGTTCCGGCAACACCAAGGATTAGTGTTGAAATAACAATGGGAACCACAATCATTTTTATCATTCGAATAAAGATGTCACCAATGGGCTGTAAATAGGTTGCAACTGCAGGATTTCCGTAAAAAATGGCTCCGACAACAATCCCCAAAATCAATCCAACAAGTATTTGATAACCTAAGCCAAACTTAAATTTCTTCATCCAATATCCTCCTTAAAATATAAAGTGCAAACGCTTACTATTTTTTCTGTAAATTTTAAGATGTAAGTTAATTATATAAGGAGATTATTAAATCCTACTAAATCCGACATAACTGATTATAAAATATTTACGTTATTTTGAATTGACAGAAAAAACTCCAGAACTTAGCTAAAGATCTGGGGAAATAAATCGTTTCTTTTATGAAGTTTGAGAGTATTTTTCTGCTGTATCAAGGAACAAAACTTGGAGGAATTTTTTAATATTAATTTTTACTTTCGTTGCTTCATTGCTATTTTGATTCAATTCTTTCATTCGTACCCTTATTTCTTGAAAATCGAAATAACGGGGTGCATAATATTCAAAATTGGGGTTGGTATAATCCAATGTTCCTAATGAAGCCAAGTTGTTAAGTGCTGCTATAATGGCTCTGCGGAGACGCTGTTCAATCGATTTCGTTTCTTTTTTAATATCCAGGATGTCTGCTTTATTCGAACTGGAAATAGCTTCGTATAAATCCTTGAGAGGGGGCAATAGTGCAGTGGAATCATTGCGATTTATTAAAAATTCCATCATCAATACCATATCCCCACTTCCTGATTCTCCGATAATCCCCATATCATTTAATATGGAATATACGATTTCTTTCACACTTAGTTGTTTTTGAGTAAACTTGTCTGATTCCATGTATGCCAAGGATTCCCGAATAGTCATTAACGATTGTCTAAGGCGATATTGTCCTACTGTTTTTTTGAGAATGCTTTGTACTTCTAATCGGTTGATTGGTTTATGAATAAAGAACTCAACACCCTTTTCATAAGCTTCACCGACAATTTCTTTATTTTCGATTTGAGAAATCATGATGAATTGTCCTTGAAATCCTTGAATCCTCAATTGTTCAATTGTTTCAATTCCGTCGAGATTAGGCATTAAAAAGTCGATTAAGACAACATCTGGACGGATCGAAAGGATGAGCGGAAGCGAATGGGCGCCAGATTCTGCTTCACCGACTACATCTCCTAGCTTGCCCTCTGAAATGATTTTCTTTAGCATTCTACGACTTGCTGTATCGTCGTCTACTATAAAATATCTCAGTTTTATTCACCTTTCTTTCTTATGTTATCGGTAGGAATTTTGATTCGAAAAGTAGTACCTTCATCTTGTGATTCTACTTCAATTTGGCCTTGAAGAGTATGAACAATTTCATGTACATGAGATAGACCAATCCCTGTTGCACCAACCCCATGATTATTGAATTTTGTTGTATAACCAGGTTCAAAGATGATTGATAGGTCCTCTTCGGGAATTCCATTTCCAGAATCGTTTATAGTGAAATAAATAAACTCTAGTTCCTCGAAGATATCTATAACGATTTTTCCTTTTTCCGAAATGGCCTCAACAGCGTTAGCGGTCAGATTATTCAATAATGCCAGTAATTGAATTTTTTGATGGGTATAAAAATCGGTAGAAATTGTCAGATTAAACGATATTTTTTTGTCTAACATTTCACTATATTTTTCATTTGCTGTAACCACAAATCCTAGCACATCAGAAAGAAAAAGATCATCATTACTTTTTTGAATCGTTATCTTGGACAGACCTGAAAGTATCCGCTGTGAATCCTTTTTCACTTCATGTATTTCTTGAGCAATGAGCAATGCTTGCACGCTTAGCTCGCCCTGATTGCTCTTCTTTAATTTTCGATATAAATCATGGCAAGATGCCGTGATTTGTTCAATATGATTCATTGATTTCTGAAGGTAGAGAGTTTCCGAATATAATTCCGATCCAACTTCGAGCATTTCTTGCATTCGTTTTTTTTGTTCCGAAACAGTTATGGAACTATATAGTCCTACAACGAAGTAGCTCCGGAATAAGGCAACCCCGCTTAATAATGCCCATTCGCTAAAGCTCGAGTTCTCATGATTTAATAACAGGTAGCGCATCAGGTGCTCTGCGCAGTTTGCGATAAACTCTATTCCTGCAGCCAAAAAACCAAGTATAAGGGGAAAAGTTTTGTATTTCTCTATTTTAATCACGCTGAGCCCTAAACCAAACAAGAAATAAAACAGAAATGCAGGCAGATGATTCTTTATGTTTGCCAAGAAAGGAACGGGATCGATCATCAAATCTCCAAGAATGCGAAAACAAACGACAATCATGCCAGTGAAGAACCCTGTTAGAGCTAATGAAGCTGGTGGCTGAATAAGAATTATTAGAAAAAAAGTAATACTTCCTAATCCGAAACGAAAAGCCTCCCCATTGAAAGGAATTACTTTGATTTCGCTAGCAAACGCGGTTAACAGACCAGTAAGAATTAAGGAAATCCATCTAGATTTGTTAAAAAATATCTCAAAAAATGAAAATGAAGAAAACATTTATGTCTCCTTTGAAGTAATGAAGGCACCTAACTAAACAGGTGCCTTTACTTATCAAGATAATTTATTTTACCATTTCCTGAGGCAAATCAATATATTATAACCTGTTTTTTGTGAATGTATCAAAAGATGTCATTTTTCATCCATATGATGCGGATGCGATGTGCTTGCACCAGATAATAAAATTTCTTTAAGAAAAGTAAACATACTGCCATTTAAAAGATTGATTAAATAAATTCAATCGTATAAACATGGACTTCATGTATTTCATGCGATGAGAGCTTTTTCCAAGCCGAAGAAGCGAAACTATTCGCATAAAAGAAACGACAGGTGCCTGACACCTGTCGTTCTTTTTTATTCAATCGATAGAATTCCACTTTGACCTTGAGGCGTGTGTCCTTGTTTCTTTACATTTAATTTTGTTAGGTTCGTAAAGATAATAGGAGTAACAGTAGATGGAGCTGACTTCTTGATAAAATCTAAATCAAATTTTAGTATTTCTTGCCCTTTTGTAATCTGCTCGCCTTCTTTTACAAGAACTGTAAAACCTTCTCCTTTTAAATTCACAGTATCCATCCCAACATGGATGAGAATTTCATATCCTTGTTTTGATTTGAGTCCAAGGGCATGTTTTGTTGGAAATATATTAATGATTTCACCGTCAACAGGTGAAACTACTGAACCTTTAGATGGAACGATTGCAAAACCATCACCCATCATCTTTTGTGAAAAGACCTGGTCTGGAACCTCATGAAGTGGAATAATTTCTCCTTCAATAGGCATAATAAATTCTTTTTCCGAAAGAGGTAGTTTCCGATTCTCTTTCACTGATGTGTCTTCGTTGGGAATAATATCAAGATTTACATTGTCCATATCAATTTTCTTCATAGCATCAGCAACAAATTCTACTTCTGTACCAACCACGATTTGCAGATTGGTTTTATTTAACTTCATAATTCCTTTAGCACCATGCGCTTTGAGGGCAGATTCGCTTACCTTCTCCATATCCTTAATATTTAAGCGAAGGCGTGTTGTGCAATTATCAATTGTTGTAATGTTTTCTCTTCCACCAATATCATTAATAAAATGATAAGCCATCGTTTCATATTTATTGTTACCAACAGTGGCAGCGGGAGTCGCATTATCGAAGTTTTCGTCATCATCCTCACGGCCAGGTGTTTTAATATTAAATGCTTTAATTAATCCGTAGAAAATAACGAAATAAATAACGGCGTAGACAAGACCTACTACTAATAACAATAATGGCTTTTCAGCGATGTTAAAGTTTAATGCATAATCAATAGCACCTGCAGAAAAAGTGAAACCATCACGAATTCCAAGCATCGATGTGATCACAAAGGATAATCCTGTTAAAACAGCATGAACACCATATAATAATGGAGCAATAAACATAAATGAAAACTCAACTGGTTCTGTAATCCCTGTGAGGAATGAAGTCAATGCTAGACCAATAAACATTCCTAATGTAGCTTTTCTTTTCTCCGGTTTTGCGGCAGCCACAATAGCAAACGCTGCACCAGGAAGTCCAAACATCATAACTGGGAAGAATCCAGTCATATAACCGCCCGCAGATGGATCTCCAGCAAAGAAACGAGCAATATCTCCGGTTTTACCAGCATACTCTCCAAATTGGAACCAGAATAAACTGTTTAATACATGGTGCAATCCTAAAGGAATGAGCAGACGGTTTAAAAAACCGAAAATACCTGACCCGATTGCTCCTAAGCCTATAATCCAGTTGCCGAGCCCATTAATGCCATCCTGAATCGGCGGCCAAGCAAATCCGGCAATTCCAGCTAAAAGAACCATTGCAATGGAAGTAATAATTGGAATAAACCTTCGGCCACTAAAGAAGCCTAACCACTCAGGCAACTTTATATCATGGAAGCGATTGTATAATAATCCCGCAATAATCCCGGCTAATATTCCTCCAAGAACTCCCATATTAATATCTTTATCAATTGCTTTTGTTCCTTCAGTTAAAACCAAGTAACCTATTGCACCGGATAATGCAGCGGCACCGTTGTTATCCTTTGAAAAACCAATGGCTACTCCTATCGCAAAGATTAATGCTAAGTTTGCAAAAATTGCGTTTCCTGCATTTGCTATAAATGGAATATCTAATAAATCGGGTTGTCCAAACCGGAGCAATAGCCCTGCAGCAGGCAATACTGCTATCGGAAGCATTAATGCTTTACCAATCCGTTGTAAAAATCCTAACATAATAGTCCTCTCCTTTTTAAAAGTCATTCTAGTGAAAGCGCTTTTCCATCAGTAAATATATCACTAAATATTTATAGATGTCTATACCAATTTTTAATTCAATAATAGATATTTAAATTCCTTTACGATAATTGATGACCGAAAGTTGGAAAATTTAAGTTTTTCGATTCAATTAAATTGGTATAGACAACTAGAAAAGGGTGATGCTAATATATAGTATAGAAATACCCGAAAGGAAGTAATTTCTATGATTCAAAAAATTAATCATATTTTGCTTAAGGGAATCCAAGTTTATGCAGAAGATATATTAATTGAAAATGGATTTATTAAAATTAATAACGGAAAAATAGTGGAAATCGGATCAATGGAAGAACTTGAAAATGAGAATGAATTTGAAGTTATTGAGCTTCCTGGGCACTATAAAGCAATTCCCGGTTTAATCGATGTTCATATTCATGGGGTCAATGGTGCTGATACGATGGACGCCACTAAGGAAGCACTAGACACAATGGTTACAGCTTTACCGAAAGAAGGAACTACGAGTTTTTTAGCCACAACAATGACCCAAGAAGGTAAACAAATTGAAAATGCTTTAATAAATGCAGCGCAATACATTGAAAAGCAGAAACCAAATGGAAAGGCCGAAATACTTGGCCTCCATCTTGAAGGGCCGTTTGTAAACGCAAAAAGAGCAGGGGCACAGCCGATACAGCATATTATTGACCCAGACCTTGCTTTATTTCAAAAGTGGCAAAATCTTACAAACGGAAATATTAAACTTGTTACACTTGCGCCAGAGCGTACAGGTGGATTAGAAATGATTCGATATTTAAAGTCAAATGGGATCATTGCATCAATTGGTCACACCGATGCAACCTTTGATGAGGTTGATCAAGCCATTGATGCTGGTGCAAACCACGTAACCCATCTTTTTAATCAAATGAGGGGACTGCATCATCGTGAACCCGGTGTCGTGGGTGCAGCTTTTTTACGAGATGAATTAAAAGCTGAAATTATCGTGGATGGGGTGCATGTTCGTCCGGAAATGGTAAAACTTGCTTTCAAACAAAAGCAAAGTGAAGGGTTAATCTTAATAACCGATTCCATGCGGGCGAAATGTTTGAAAAATGGTAAATATGATCTTGGTGGTCAAGAGGTAACGGTAAGAAATGGAAAAGCAGTCCTTAAGGACGGAACCCTGGCAGGAAGTATTTTAAAATTGGGGCATGCAGTAAAAAATATTATTGCTTACACTAGCTGTCCACTTGAAGATGCCATTGAAATGGCTTCAGTAAATCCAGCAAAGCAGTTGAATATCTATGATCGGAAAGGCAGTATTGCTGTTGGAAAAGATGCAGACATTGTCATTCTTGATGAGCAACTGGAAGTTTATATGACACTTTGCCATGGGGCAATTGCATTTAATAGGGAGGAAAACTCAAAATGAGAATTATCGAAGTAAAAGATTATCAACAAATGAGTAACAGAGCGGCTGAATTTATCATTGAAAAGGTAGTTCAGAATCCAAGTATTAAACTTGGATTAGCAACAGGTGGGACACCAATCGGAACCTATAAAAGTTTAATCGAGGATCACAAAATGAATGGGACGTCTTATCAGAAAGTAACCACATTTAATTTGGATGAGTACATGGGACTATCAGGTGATAATAAGAACAGCTACCGGTATTTTATGAATAACCAACTTTTTAATTATATTGATATGAATAAAGCTAAAACCAATATTCCAAGCGGTATTGCTGCTGATTTTCAAGAAGAATGCAATCGTTATGAAGATTTAATTGCTAAGCATGGCGGCGTTGATTTACAAATTCTCGGAATTGGCAGTAATGGGCATATTGGATTCAATGAACCAGGAACTTCCTTTGGTTCCAAAACGCATATTGTAAAGTTAGCACCTTCAACCATTCAAGCAAATGCAAGATTTTTTAACCGAATTGATGAGGTTCCTACAAAAGCGATTACGATGGGGATTGCAACCATTATGAAAAGCAAAGAAATTCTTCTTCTCGTTTCAGGTGAAAAGAAAAAAGAAGCACTGTTTAGACTTTTGAACGGCGAAATTAATGAAAGTTTTCCTGCATCCGTGTTGAAAAATCATCCCTGTGTTACAATTATTGCAGATAAAGCGGCAATAGCAGATCTAAAGATTCACTATAGCGCAAAGGTGCCAATGTAAAGGAAAGGGTGCAGTTGGAGGAAAATGATTAATAAGAATTCTCCCATTCCAATTTATTATCAACTTGAAGGATATATCAAAGAGTTAATTGAAAACGGCGAATTGCGACCTGGTGATTCTCTCCCTCCTGAGAGAGAATATGCGGAGAAATATCAAATTAGCCGGATGACCGTTAGACAGGCCTTTACACAGTTAGTAAATGAGGGCTATTTATATCGTTTGCAAGGAAAAGGAACATTTGTTGCAGAAAGAAAAATCGAACAGCCCCTTCAGGGATTAACAAGCTTCACAGAAGATATGAAGGCAAGAGGATTGGAACCAGGGAGCCAATTAATCCACTTTGAAATTATACCCGCGACAAAACAAATAGCAGGTCAGCTTTTGATTTCAGAATATGGACCCGTTTATGAAATCAAACGGATTCGTATGGCAGATAGTGTCCCAATGGCCTTAGAAACAAATTATATTTCAGCAAATCTCGTTAAAGGACTTACGGAACAAATTGTAAATAAATCCCTATACTCACATATTGAAGGACAGTTAGACTTAAAAATTGATAGCGCTTCTCAGATTATTGAATCATCAGTTGCCAGCCAAAGTGAGGCAAATTATTTAAAGATTAGCAAAGGGTCACCAGTTATGTTAATCCAAAGAAATACTTTTCTTAAAGATACTACCCCGGTTGAATTTGTTAAATCTGTATATCGTGCGGATCGTTACAAGTTTATGATTCAGATGAAACGCTGAAAACAAAGGAGATTATTTATCTTGTTCAATCTTTATTTTTCTAAGCTTAAAGAATTATTAAGCTTAATCGAAAAAGATGAAAATGAAAACCTAAAAAAAGCTGCAAAGAAAGTGGCCAAGTGCATCCAAAAGGATGGGATTGTTCATGTTTTTGGTTGCGGACATTCCCATATGCTTGGGGAAGAACTATTCTACCGAGCTGGTGGACTGGTTCCAATTAATCCAATCCTAATAGAAGATTTAATGCTGCATAAAGGGGCGGTTCGCTCCTCTCAATTAGAAAAAGAAAATGATTTTGCAGAACAATTCATGAAAAATGTTAAGATTCTACCTCAAGATGTTGTCATTGTCGCATCAACCTCTGGCAGGAATCCTGTGCCAATTGATGTGGCCGAGATTGCTAAAAATAAAGGTGCATTTGTCATTAGCGTCACATCGTATGTTTATACAAAAATCGTGAAGTCAAGACATAAAAATGGTAAATATTTGTATCATACGGCTGACCTTTCCATTGATAATCATATTAAAGTGGGTGATGCATTAATGGAGCACGAGTCAATTGGTGTAAACTTTGGTTCAGGTTCAACGGTTGTAGGGACAGCAATTGTTAACGGAATAATGGTTGAAGCCATTCGCATAATGATTGAAAATAATTTTGAACCGCCAATCTTTAAAAGTGGCAATGCAGATGGTGCCGAAGAACATAATCGAGATCTTATTAACAAATATAAAGGCCGAATTCCGATGCTGGAAAATTGACCCTTAAAAACAAGCCGACAGTTTCAATAGTTGGTTTTTTTTGTGGAAAATTGTTATTATGCCCGATTATTAAATACGTTTATTTTCCATCAATACTTTCTTTGAAAAACATTAACACTATGAAGGCAACATGAATTTCAAAAGGAGGTATTTCGATTGATAAAAAAACCAGTTGGGTTACTGTTAACAGCGGTCTTAACAATGGGCCTTGCTGCTTGTAATAACAATGATAATAAAGAGATAAATGATCAAGGGTCAAATCGTATAGGAATGAACACGAATAACAGAAACAATACCCCTTATATGGATGTACGTAATGGGAGAGATGATGGGATCGACCACAATGGTCCTTTAACTGAGGATTATACGAACAATAATAACAGCGAATCTGATTCTGATGTAAATTTTTATAACAATAAACGAAAAAATAAGAAAAATTACAACAACAATGATGATATGATTTCTGCATATCAAACAAATTTGAACAGTAATCAATACCCTCATACAAGGGCGGTATTAATCCAAGATGCAAAGTACCAGTTTATTCGTCTCGATCCTAGACTAGGTAATTTGGCACTCCAACAGATCCAACCTTATATTCAGCAGCAAAGACCGAATGGACAAGCACCAGTCCAACAACAACCGGCACCAACTCAACAACAACCAGCACCAGCACCTATCCAACAACAGCCAGCACCGAAGCAACAACGGCCAGCTCCACCACAAGCCCAACCTGCACCAAAACAGCCAGCTACTACACAAAATAATACACCAGCTACTGGGACAGTTAGTCAATACGTACAACAAGTAATTGACCTTACAAATGCCCAACGCAGTAAAAACGGACTTCCTGCTCTAAAGGCGGACACACAGTTAAACAGTGTTGCACAGAAAAAATCGTTGGATATGCAGCAAAAAAATTATTTTTCACATACAAGCCCTACCTATGGATCACCATTTGACATGATGAGAGATTTTGGCGTGACTTATAAATCTGCAGGTGAAAATATCGCACAAGGACAACGAACGCCACAAGAAGTAGTAACTGCTTGGATGAACAGTGAAGGGCATCGTAGAAATATCTTAAGTTCAAATTTTACTCATATTGGGGTAGGATTTGAAGCGACAGGCAAACATTGGACCCAAATGTTTATTGGTAAATAAAGCGAACAAACCGACAAAAGTTAATCTTCTGTCGGTTTGTTTTTTAAATGATAATATTTTCTTTTTTCATTATCGACGAAATCGTTGGAAATTTAAAATGAAAAGTGGTTCCCATTCCCACTTCACTTTCAGCCCAAACCGTACCATCCATTGCACGTGCTATGCTGTAAACCACCATCATACCTAAGCCAGTTCCATTTTTTCCTTTTGTAGAATAAAATGGTTCTCCTAATCGCTCTAGTTGTTCTATGTTCATTCCTACACCAGTGTCCTTCACACTAATGGTTACATTGTTTTTACTATACTCCGTTGTGACAGTTAAATAACCTCCATTAGGCATTGCTTCAATCGCATTTTTGAGGACATTCACAAAGCATTGACGGAACTTTTGCCCATCTCCTTTTATAAACCCAATCACTGAAAAGTCTGTGTTAATCTCGACTGAATTTTGATGGGCTAAGGGCTGAAGAATATTAATTATTTGCCGTAATTCACTTTTTACATTTATTTCCTCAAATGACTCGATCGATGGTTTTGCAAAGGTTAAATAATCTTGTATAACCCGTTCAGCCGAAATTAATTCCTCTTTTACAATCGATAAATATTCTTTCCGTTTATGCCTTGAAAGATAATCATCTTGCAGGAGCTGAACAAACCCGCTAGCTGCAGTTAGTGGATTTCGAATCTCATGGGAAATGGCAGCTCCCATTTGTTCAACTGCTTTTAACTTTTCAGCTTTAATCAGCTGCTGCTGCATTTCATTATTTCTTCTGACAAATTCAATCCCATATGAAATGATCCCAATCCCGAGAGAGGGAATGAATAAGAACGCAGTCCACGCATCCAGCCAATAGGAATGAGTATTGGCGAAACTCATCCCGATAACTGTAATAACGCCGAGGAGTATTCCCAAACATACTGTAACGAAAATACGGCGTACTGGAATTTGCTTTAAAAACCAAGGATATAATCTCCAGAATATTATCGAGAGAGGTGCATAAAGCATAATGGTTTGAAAAAAGCCTAAATCAAAACCATAGAAACCCCGAATAATAATAATTACTCCTATAAGAATCGGGCCAATTCCCACATAAAGGGCCCCCAAAACCAAAGGAATAATCCTTAAATCATATCGAACATATGAAATCGGATTGTATGAAAATTGAATACATAACCATAACATGGCAATAAAAAAGATTGTAAGTGAGGGTTTGGATAGGGTGAATTTTTTATAATTATCGAAAAAAATTAAACAAAAAAACAATAAAACGATATATATTGAGAGGTTTAAGAAAAGATGTTTCGTAATTTCCATTGTCTCACCATCCAAAAAGGGCTGATAGGAAAATTTTACATGTATTTTCCGCATTATACAACAAAATTTGCATAATATTTAGAAAAATATGTTTTGAATTGATAAAAAAAGGAAGGCTTGTATTATTTACAAGCCTTCCATGCTTAAATGAGAAGATGAAATTGTATTTCTACCTTTTGTCTTAGATAAATATAATGCCGAATCAGCCATTTGAATTAATGCTTGCGGTTTTTCTAAAGTTGTTGGAACCATTGTGGCAAATCCAATACTTAAAGTAACAATATCAGCAATGTCAGAACTACTATGAGGAATTTTAAGTAACTTAATTGTCTCCTGAATTTGATAAGCAATTTTCATCCCTTCCTCTATGGTTGTAGAAGGAGAGATGAGAGCAAACTCCTCACCTCCATAACGGCAAAAAGTATAATGAGAGTTAACAGCCATTTGATTGTTAATAGCTTGTGCGATTGATTGTAAGCAAAAGTCTCCAGTTAGATGGCCGTATGTATCATTGTATTTTTTAAAGTAATCAATATCAAACATAATTAATGTGATTGGCGTATGACTTATAGAAGAATTAGCCCATGCTTTATTAAGTGTTTCGTCAAAATATCTTCTGTTGGCAATCCCTGTTAGTCCATCTAAGTAGGATAGTTGATTGAGTAATTGATTTGCCTCTTGTAGTTTTTGTTCGGTACGTTTTCGATCAGTAATATTTCTTGATACAATAATGACTTTCTTACTTCCATCTTCTTCGAAATGAACGCTTTTTAAAGTAGATTCAATCCAAACATAATCTCCTTTATTCGTACGGTACCTGTAAGTTGATTCAGCCCCACCCTCATGAAGTGCTTTTTCAAACATGTCTTTTGTTTGTACAACATCATCTGGATGAATAAAAACCTCCATTTTTTTTCCGAGAAGTTCAGGATACTCAAAATGAATAACTTCTTTTACAGCGGGTGAAATATAAATATATTCGGCTTTTTCGTTGTGCATTGTAATCATGTCACTTGAATATTCAGCTATGAGGCGAAAACGTTCTTCTGTTTCCTTCAATTTCATGACATTATGTTTTAATTGATTTTGTACTTCGTATGACTTCACCACGAAAACAAAAAAATGATAAGCAAAAAAACCACCAATGAGAGAAATTAAATAATGTATGGTTAAAACACTTTTGAGCATTTGGAAGTTGTCAATTCTGATAATGAAAATGAGTGATACAATTAATAAACCAATCAGATTCATTATGAAAGCCTTTAAAGTTCTGGAATAGTTTAATGTTGCGATTCCACCACAGAGGATGCCTGTTAATACAGCCCCGATTGCTCCCAATAAGGAAGATTCATTCATACCAAAAAGAAGGATTCTTCCTGCTGCAATAAGAACAGCAGCCAATAATGCTGGGATATACCCACCGAAAGTTGCTGCGATCACTATTGCCAAATGGCGTAGATCAGCAATCGTGTTTACGTTAATTTGAATGCTAAACGACATTAAAATATTCCCTAGAACTCCAAAACAAAATCCCCAATATAATTTTGAGGATAGCGGAGAGGAAGGATTAATTGGCTTATTTTTAAATAACACTCCCATAATAGAAAAGGAAGCAATTAATAGTGAGGCATTTGAAACAAAATCTTTTAACATGCATACTCTCCTGGAATAGTGAATAAAGTTCTTAGAACTATTGTGCAATATTATTTCATAAATTATTTGCATCTTTCCAATTATACTATGAATTAGATATTTATGACAAAGTTAGATTAAAAAAGGCTCCCTTGTGACGTTCTTGAACAGTAGTGTCAATTTTTTTTAATTACATCAATATACTACTTCTGACTACAAACTATCTTAGGCACTTAATCACGTAAGTGAAGGGACCTTAATATTTGGAAAATTTTTTTATTAAACGCTTACAAAAAATCTGTTGACTGAGTAAATAGTCGATGATAAGATACAACTATACTAATTAATTAGTTCAATAAACTAATTAAAAGAAATGCACTAATATTTTTTTAATAATCTTTGAAAGGGATTTCAAAGTACTGAAGGTTCAAAAAGTTTTAAGGATTTAAAGGAATAGGTAATCGGGTTAGATTAAAAACTAAATGCATAATGGAGGGGTCAAAAATGAGTCAAACTGCAAAAAAAGCCGCTGTAGTACAAGGTTCTGCAAATGAATTTAGAAAGTTTGGAATGAAAGACAAACTTGGTTATATGTTTGGTGATTGGGGGAACGATTTCTTCTTTGTTCTAGTTGCCGCATTTTTAATGGTTTTTTATACAGATGTCTTTCATATTAATCCTGCAGCAGTCGGTGGATTATTCTTACTTGCCCGTTTGTGGGATGCAGTAGCAGACGTATCATGGGGCCGTTTTATTGATACAAGAAAAGCAGGGAAAAATGGCAAATTCAGGCCTTGGATTTTTAGAATGTCTTTCCCGCTTGTTATTTGTGGTGTTTTAATGTTTGTTCACATTCCAGGAATGTCAGATGGATTTTATCTTGCTTATGCTTACGTAACATATATTATTTGGGGAACACTATATAGTACAGTTAATATTCCTTACGGATCAATGGCTTCAGTTATCACAGGCGATCCTGTTGAACGTACAGCACTATCAAGCTGGAGAACATTAGGTGGAAACTTGGCTGGTTTAATTATTAACGTGGTTGGCCCTATGATTTTGTTTGTTAACAACAAACCAGATGCTAATCGCTTCATATTAGCTGCATTAATTTTCGGTGGACTTGCACTTGCTTGTTATATGGCTTGTTATAAATTATCGGTTGAACGAATTGTAATGGATGAAACAACTAAACCAAAAGTGAATTTGGGACAAACAATGAAAGGTCTTGGAAAAAACAAACCATTAATTTGGTTCCTCATTGCTTCATTATTGTTCTTGGTTTGCTTTATGCTAATTGGTGCAGTAAACGTTTATCTATTTAAAGATTACTTCGGAAATGCGAAAGCACTAAGTATGGTTGGTCTTCTTCAAGCTATTGCAGTATTTGTAGGTATGCCATTTGTTAAACCATTAGTTGCGAAATTTGGTAAAAAAGAAGTGGCTTCTGGTGGTTTATTAATAGCAACAGTTATATATGCGATTTTGTACTTCCTTCCAAATTTAACTGGAACACAATTTATTGGTGTATTAACAATTGGGATGTTTGGTTATGGAATTTTCAACCTTGTCATTTGGGCTTTCGTTACTGACGTTATTGATTATCATGAGTATTTAACTGGTTTACGTGAAGATGGAACCGTTTACTCGATTTATTCTATGGCACGTAAAGTTGGTCAAGCAGTAGCTGGCGGTGTTGGTGGTGCAGCAATCGCAGCTGTTGGTTATAATCCAACTCTTAAAGCACAAACAGCTGATACGCTTCAAGGAATTCATACACTTGGAACTCTAGTACCTGCAATCATACTTGCTGTTGTGTTCCTAATTATTGTATTCTGTTATCCATTAAACAAAAAACGTACAGCGCAACTTACAGCTGATTTAGCTGAAAGGAGAAAAGGCAAACATTAATTCAATATTACCAGAAGGAAGATAGCTAACATCTAGCTATCTTTTTTCATCATGTCTTAAGTGATATTTTAAATTAGGAAAATATCGGCTCCGATTTCATACGAATTGGAGCCTTTTCTGTTATGTTATGAACTCCATTATTGATCTCTGCTGGATAAATGTTTATAAATGGGTAGGACAGGATGATATACGCTTACAAATTATTATTGACGAAATTTGTCGACGGTGGTATTCTATCAATGAAGTTAATTTGTTAGTTTATTAAACAAATTAAAAAAACTTTTTCAAGCGTAATATTCAAACCATATAATCTTTGTAGTTTTGAAAAGGGTTACAGGTAAAACTCATTTAATTAATATAAAAGGAAGAGGGAGACATAATGGAGAATAGTGCCCAAAAAAAATTAACCTTAAAAGAAAAAATCTCCTACGGTTTAGGTGATGTTGGTAACGGATTTATGTTTGATATGGGGCAAATTTATTTGCTTAAGTTCTATACAGATATTTTAGGAATTTCGGCTTATTGGGGCGGTCTCGTATTTTTAGTATCGAAGATTTTTGATGCATTTGCAGATTCATCAGTAGGTGCTTTTGTGGATAAACGAAAGGTAGGTAAACGAGGCAAGTTCCGGCCGTTCATCTTATTTGGATCGATTCCGCTTGCCATTATGACTATCATTTCTTTCATGGCACCTGACTTTTCAGATACAGGAAAAATTGTCTTTGCTTTTATAACCTATATAGCCTTTGGGTTGTCGTATTCCATTGTTAATATTCCTTATGGATCACTCGCAGCTTCCATGACCCAAGATTCTGTGGATCGGGCATCTCTTGGATCCTTCAGAGCTATTGGCAGCCAATTTGCAATGCTTATTTCTGGGATGGTTGTTATCCCAATTGTTTTATATTTTCCAGATCAAAAATTAGGATATACCGTGGGAATCGGTTCGATGGCGTTAATTGGGGTCATATTCCATTATATTTGCTATCGTAATACAAATGAAAATGTTATTAGGGTCCCTAAAAAAGAAGAAGAAAAGCTTCCAATGTCAAAACTCTTCAAATTATTGCTAAGTAATAGACCGCTAATTGCTCTATGTTTCGTTTGTTTGTTTATGGTTGCTGGGAGTAACCTACGCACGGCTGTTCAGTTATATTACCTACAATATAATTTAGGAAATCCAGGTCTTATGTCTTTGCTTTCATTTACTAGTATTGGAATCGCTGTCATTGGTTCATTTTTTATTCCAGCACTTGTTAAAAGACTTGGAAAAAAGAAAACATTTATTATCGGTCTTTTTATTGGAGTTGCCGCGGATGTTGCGAACTTTGTTCTACCAGCTAACGTACCGACTTTCCTTATATTACTTACCATTGGAAGCTTAGGTCTTAGCTTTGCACTAGGTTTACCATGGGTAATGGTTGCGGATGCAGTGGATTATCACGAATGGAAAACAGGACAACGGACAGAAGGGATTGTATATTCAAGTTACAGTTTCTTCCGTAAACTAGCACAGGCGTTAGCTGGTTTTATTCCTGGAGTTGCCCTTGGATTAATCGGTTATGTTCCAAATGCAGAGCAAACTGCTGGCGCACTCCTTGGTATAAAAGGGCTAATGTTCCTCGTTCCAGCCGGACTAAACTTAATTGCTGCGGTTATCTTAATTGTTCAGTATAATTTAACAGAGGATCTTTATAAAAAGATTGTTGATGAACTTAAAGAAAAACAAAAGGTGAATGATAGTTTAAAAAGTGCGTAATGAACATCGATAAAAACCCCTTTTAGCACTAACTAAAAGGGGTTTTTCCTTGAAAGAAGGGGTAATCAAGTTCTAAATGAGTACGCTTCCAATGCGGTTGGATTTTATCTCATAAGGTAAATTTAACATCGGGACATCAAGAAAATGTTTGATAGCAAGTGCACATGCCCCAAGGACACAAGATTCTTTCCCGATAGTAGAGATCATTAATTCCCGGTAATGACTAATTGAAGAATTTAGATTTCCACTAATTTTATCGAGAGAGTCCGGATACATACGCAGCAGTTCACTATCAAGCACGAGTACGTCTGGATTATACATGTTAATCATATTATTCAATCCAATGGAAAGATAGAAAAGGAATTGTTCCATCAATTCGTGCACTTCCACATCGCCGTCATTAAGCCACTTTTGAATATGTTCGTAAGTTAGATTCTTTATTTGTCGTTTTTCAGATAAATGTTCAAAAATGACCGATTCCGAAGCATATTTTTCCCAGCAACCCTTATTTCCACAATTGCACGGTTTTCCTTGTGGAACAACAATCATATGACCTATTTCACCAGCATATCCGTCATTCCCTCGGAAAAACTCATTGTTCATCATCATACCTAGGCCGATCCCAGAATAGAGGGTCGCACATAACAAGTTGTCTGTTTCATGGTGCGCAAAGACCCTTTCGGCAAAAGAACTTAGATTTGCATTATTTTCAAGGTAGATAGACGTATCAAATTCTCTTTCTAAATCACGCTTGAGATTAATATCATGCCAATTAAATCGTGGAACATAGTGGATCTCTTCGTCTTTTGTGACCAGACCATGGATGGCGATAACAATTCCTACAATACCATAGCGGCTCGTAGTGCAATCTGCTTTGAACTTTTTGATTTGTTGAATTAAAAGATGAAGTATCTCTGCATAATTAGAAGTATTTATTTCGATAATATTAGATGAAACAGGACAGCCAAGAAGGTCTGATAATGTAAATGATATTTGACCATAATCAAGGTCAATACCAAGTGCATAGCCAACTTGTCCGTTCAATGAGAGCATAATCGGCTTTCTTCCAACCGAAAAATGCTCAAGCTGTGTCTCTATAATAAGCCCTTCTTCTAATAAGTCTGCAACTTGTGCTGAGATGGTTGCTCTTGTTAAGTTAGTGGCTTTGGATAGATCTGCTCTCGAAATCATTCCTTCTTTAACAATTTCTCTAAGGATTAAAGAGCGATTAATTTTTTTTATATATGCCGCATCACCCGTAACCATTTTTATCCTCCATTTCGTGCATTCCTTTGTTTATATTCTTATTATATCAGTTCTTTCATTAAAAGGTCGTTATTATTCTATTAATTCCTAAATAGTTAATTGACTAAACATATTAAACATGATAAATTAGGAATGTGATTAATTTGTTTATTAAACAAATTAAAAGAGAATGATCTGATAACAAATACTTATATATTTCTGTAAGGGGTTACAGATGTGCATTTACCGTATGAATTTCTATCTAAAGGAGAGGTATTCGATGAAAAAATTTATGGATCAACACTTTTTGTTAAATACAGATACTGCAGTTAAACTGTATGAAAATGCCGCAGCATCTTCACCAATTTTTGATTTTCACTGTCACTTAGATCCAAAGGAAGTTTGGGAAAATAAGTCTTACGAAAATATTACTCAAATCTGGCTTGGTGGGGACCATTATAAATGGCGAACAATGCGCATGCATGGTATCGGAGAGCAATACATTACTGGAGATGCGGGTGATTGGGAAAAATTCTCAGCATGGGCAGAGACAGTTCCACATTTAATTGGAAACCCAGTATACCATTGGACGCACTTAGAATTAAAAATGGTCTTTGGTATTGATAAAGTATTAAGTCCTGAGACAGCTCGTGAAATTTGGGAAGAATGTAATGAAAAGTTACAGACGCCTGAATTCAGTGCAAGAGCTTTAATTGAGAGATCAAATGTAAAGTTTATCGGAACAACGGATGATCCAATCTCTACATTAGAATTCCATCAATTACTGAAAAATGATGAGACCTTTAAAACAATTATTGCTCCAACATTCCGTCCGGATGGTGCGCTTTTTATTGAACGTCCAACTTTCAAAAGCTGGATTGAAAAATTGGCGGATGTGTCAGGTATAAAAACGGATTCCTTAGATGGATTTTTAACAGCTTTGAAACAAAGAGTAGAGTATTTTCATGAAAATGGGGGCCGTGCCTCAGACCATGATATTCAAAAAATGGAATATGTAGAAACAACCAAACAAGAGGTTGAAGCGATTTTCAATAAACGTATTAGCGGTGAACAACTTACAAATGATGAAATGATTGCCTATCGTATTTTCCTCTTAAAAGAACTTGGAAAAATGTATGCAGAAAAGCAGTGGGTCATGCAGCTTCACATGGGAGCAATGCGAAACAACAACACAAGGATGAAGGAACTGCTTGGAACAGATGTAGGATTTGACTCCGTTGGAGAAGCTAATATGGCAGAGGGGTTATCCCGATTCCTTGATGCCCTTGATCAGGAAAATGCACTTCCTAGAACTGTATTATTTAACTTGAACCAAAAAGATAATGTAGTCTTAGCTGGAATGATGGGTAACTTCTATGAAGAAGGGATTCCAGGAAAAGTTCAATTAGGCTCTGGCTGGTGGTTTTTAGACCATATCGATGGTATGGAGAGACAAATGAAGGATTTTGCAAATGTCGGATTACTCAGTCACTTTATCGGCATGCTGACAGACTCTCGCAGTTTTCTATCCTATGCACGTCATGATTACTTCCGCCGAATTCTATGTAACCTCCTTGGCGAATGGGTTGAAAAAGGGTTAGCGCCGAATGACATGAAGCAAATGGAGCAAATGGTAAAGAATATTTGTTTTGATAATGCCGAAAAATATTTTTTAAGACGCTAAAAAGCACTTTTTAATTGTATTAATGAAAGAAATATGGTTATCTAAGTAGTATTAATAATGAAAGAGGGATAGTATGTCTAAACAACAAATTGGTGTAGTTGGTTTAGCTGTTATGGGTAAAAACCTTGCCCTAAATATCGAAAGCCGTGGTTATTCTGTCGCTGTATTTAATCGTTCATACGATAAAACAGAAGAGTTTTTAAAGAATGAAGCAGAGGGAAAAAACTTTGTAGGTGCACGTACTGTTGAAGAATTCGTTAATTCTTTAGAAAAGCCTCGCAAAATTTTATTAATGGTTAAAGCTGGTACTGCAACAGATGCAACCATCGACTCTTTAAAGCCGTTTCTTGAAGAAGGCGATATTCTAATTGATGGTGGGAATACATTCTTCCAAGATACAATCAGACGTAATAAGGAACTAGAGACAGCAGGATTCCATTTCATCGGAACTGGCGTTTCAGGTGGAGAAGAAGGCGCATTAAAAGGTCCTTCTATCATGCCAGGCGGTAAAGAAGAGGCTTATAACCTTGTTAAACCAATCTTAGAAGCCATTTCTGCAAAAGTAGAGGGCGATCCTTGCTGTACGTATATTGGTCCAAATGGTGCTGGTCACTATGTGAAAATGGTTCATAACGGAATTGAATATGGAGATATGCAGTTAATCTGTGAAGCTTATTTTATTTTGAAAAATGTCCTTGGTTTAGATGCAAAAGAGCTTCATAAGGTCTTTGCTGAATGGAATAAAGGCGAATTAGACAGCTATTTGATTGAAATTACGGCTGATATCTTTACAAAAGTGGATGAAGAAACTGGTAAACCAATGGTTGACTTAATCCTCGATACAGCTGGTCAAAAGGGTACTGGTAAATGGACAAGCCAAAATGCTTTAGACTTAGGTGTTCCACTTCCAATTATCACTGAATCTGTATTTGCCCGCTTTATTTCAGCAATGAAGGATGAGCGTGTTAAGGCAAGTCAGGTTCTTAATGGACCAGAAGTTAAGGCGTTTGAAGGCAATAAAGAAGAATTAATCGAAGCAGTTCGTAAAGCATTATATATGAGTAAAATTGTTTCTTATGCACAAGGTTTTGCACAAATGCGTGCTGCCTCTGAAGAATACGATTGGAATCTTCAATACGGTAATATCGCGATGATTTTCCGCGGAGGCTGTATCATTCGTGCACAATTCTTACAAAAGATTAAAGATGCGTATGATCGCGACCCTGAATTAAGAAACTTATTGTTAGATCCATACTTCAAAGAAATTGTTGAAAACTATCAACAGCCATTACGTCAAGTACTTGCTGTGGCAATTGAGCGTGGTATTCCTGTACCGTCATTCGCTAGCGCGATTGCCTATTATGACAGCTACCGTACAGAAACTTTACCAGCTAATCTGTTACAAGCACAACGTGACTACTTTGGTGCTCACACCTATCAACGTGTTGATAAAGAAGGAGTATTCCATACACACTGGATGGAATAAGCAGTTTGATTTGGACCAATTTCAAAAGAGACAAAACTAGCTCAACAGGGGCTGGTTTTGTCTCTTTTTTTTTAGTCGGTTGTCTAAAATTCATTATGAAAAAGCAACGTGAGTCAAAAACCAACTATTTTTTAAGCAGTTTTAGAGAATGATTTTGGTTTCTAAGTGCAATATAATAATAGTATGTTCAGTTAACAAATTAATTTGTTAACGCTTACCTATAAGGGTGTGAGAGTAATGGATGAGTGGAATACATCTCCGAACCAAAAGAAAATAATGGATGAATGGATAAACGCATTCTACCGAGCACAAGGTATGGAGTCCAACATATTTAATTTTCACTCACATCAAGAATATGAGATCTATTTTTTTCATTCGGGTGATTGTAAGTATTTAATTAATAATAGGATTTATGAATTACAGCCTGGTGATATCATTCTTTTGGATGGTATGACATTGCATAAACCGAACCCGAGGACCGGCAGCACGTATACAAGGAGTATGCTTCATTTTTCACCTACGTGGCTGCAAGAGTTATTGACAGCTCTTGGAATCCCAAATTTGTTAGATCCTTTTAAAAAACTTAACAATTGTTTGCTGCGAACACGATATGATGAAGCGGGACAATTTGTTGATGGACGGATAAAGGAAATCGCCGCATCGTTGGAACAGATTAATGAAGAAATGCAACGAACCGGTAAGAAAAATGAACTATTAGAAGCCGAAGTGAAACTTGAGTTAGTTCAATTATTGATAGGAATTTTTAAAATGAGTCAAAAAGAGTTATCTCAAGTTACAAGTAAAAAGACTGAAAAGGAACATCATGCAGAGGCCATTGCGTCTTGGATTAATGAACACTATAGCGAAAAAATAAGTTTAGATCGAGTGGCTGCAGAGTTGAATCTGAGTAAGTATTATGCTTCGCATGTGTTTAAGGAAGTCACTGGCTTTACGGTAATGGAATATGTGATGGGATGCCGGCTCAATCAGGTGAAATATTTGTTGGAAATGGAGCCTGATCGAACGCTAACAGAGGTGTCACAGGTAACTGGCTTTGAGAGTGTGGCCCATTTTAGTCGGTATTTTAAGGAGAAGGTGGGCACCACACCGTCACGTTATCGTAAAAATAAAATTACTAGCAACATTACTGTGAAAAAGGGGGAACAGTCCTAAATGAATAAAGACTTAATGATCTCAGGCTTTTCAGATGAAATCTCTTCTGATTTTGATACCCAGCTTGAAGTTGTCTCAAATCTTGGTATGCATTATCTTTCTTTACGCGGTATTGATGGGAAAAATATTGGTGATTATACTGTTGATGAGATTAAAGAAAATGTACAACCACGGCTTCAAAAGGCAGGTATCGGTGTTTCTTCAATAGGGTCGCCTATTGGCAAGGTGTTCATTAACGATGAAGATGGATTTGCCAATCAAAAGATCATGTTGGACACGCTTTGTCAAATTTCCAACCTATTAAATTGTCAATATATCCGTATATTTAGCTTTTATATTCCTAAGGGCGACAATGCCGACCAATACCGTGAGGAAGTCGTTAGTAAGCTTAAGGAATATGCGGCCATTGCAGAAAAATACAATGTGATTTTGCTGCATGAAAATGAAAAGGATATCTTTGGTGATATCGCGAGACGCTGTCATGAGATTTTAACAGAAGTAGATTCTCCTTACTTTAAAGGGATTTTTGACTTTGCTAATTTCGTACAGTGCGGTGAGGACACACAAGAGTGTTACGATCTCTTAAAAGATGAGATTTTTTATATACACATTAAGGATGCTGTAACATCAGATAGTCAAAACGTTGTCTGTGGAACTGGCGAAGGTAAAATACCTGAGCTATTAGCTCAATTTATTAAGAGCGGCTACAAAGGCTTTTTAACTCTTGAGCCACACCTCGTTCTCTTTGATTCACTAAAGGATTTAGAACTTGAGGATGCAACTGAGATTATAAAAGACAACAAGGGGCTGGATGGTGCCGGCGGCTACAAGCTTCAATATGAAGCACTTTTAGAAATTCTTAAAACAATTGAAAGCGAGGAGAAGTAATAATGGAACAAGTTAGATTAGGGATTATTGGTTTAGGTGCAGAAGGCGGTATGTACGCTAATTTCATTTCTGAAGGCAAAGTTAAAAACATGGTGATTGGTGCGATTTGTGATAATGATCCTGCTAAAAAACAAGTAGCGCAAGAGAAGTATCCTGGTGTTCCTTTCTACGACAATTATATCGATATGATGGAAAGCGGTGACGTTAATTCGGTCGTTACAACTGTTCCGCATTATCTCCATCCTGAAATGGGAATCGAAGCACTAAAACGAAACCTCCATGCATTAGTGGAAAAACCAGCTGGTGTTTATACAAAACAAGTTAAAGAGTTAAACGACTTTGCAGCAACAAAGCCTGAAGTTAAGTTTGCCATCTTCTTTAACCAGCGTACAAATCCACTTTATAAAAAAGTAAAAGAAATTATTGATAATGGTGAGATTGGCAGCATTCGCAGTACCAACTGGATCATTACTACTTGGTGGAGACCTCAAGGGTACTACAATCAAAGTGAATGGAGAGCAACTTGGGGCGGAGAAGGCGGAGGTGTCCTTGTAAACCAAGCGCCACACCAAATTGACTTGCTTCAATGGATTTGCGGCATGCCGAAAAAGGTTTATGCAAAAGTAAA
This sequence comes from Neobacillus sp. C211, assembly GCF_051842875.1. Taxonomy (NCBI): domain Bacteria; kingdom Bacillati; phylum Bacillota; class Bacilli; order Caryophanales; family Bacillaceae; genus Neobacillus; species Neobacillus sp. C211. Next base: position 22,882 of record NZ_JBPXRO010000033.1, on the reverse strand, counting down.
CTTTGGCTCTCAAAGAGATATTGTTGTTGAAGACGATGTGACAGCAGTATTTGATTATGGAAATGGTGCTACTGGTGTATTTGTAACTCGTACACACGATGTAGTGGGGACTGACCGTCTAGAAATCTTGGGCGATAAAGGAAAAATTGTGGTAGACGATAGTAAGAAAGTAACCATCAAGCGCCTGAAGAAATCTGAAAATGAAATGAGCAATTCTATGGATATGTCAGATGTTATGAAGCTGTTTATGGGCGGCGGTGCAGGTGATATTTTCACTGAGGAAGTACTTGATTTTGGCAATGTTTGGGGCGAACAGCACATTGCTGTATTAGATGACTTTGCTTCTGCGATTGTAGAAGGTACTCCATTATTAGCACCTGGCAGCGACGGCATTAATGGTGTTAGACTTGCAAATGCTATGCACCTGTCAGCCTGGTTAGGCAAGGAAGTGGAAATACCATTTGATGAAGATTTATTCCTAGAAGAATTAAATAAACGGATTGCAGAAGAAGGTAAATATCCGGTTAGAAAGTAATCAAACACATGAAACGAACTCATCGCTAATACAGCTTTGAGTTCGTTTCAAAAAAGGGGAGAAGCTCATGCTAAAAGTAGCAGTAATAGGGCTTGGAGATATTTCAAAAATTCATATTCCAGCTATACAAGCGAACCCAAATGCTGAGTTAGTCGCAGTTTGTGATCTTGATGAATCATTAAAAGATAACGTACCTGAGGTAAATTTTTATCGAGATTATCACGAGATGCTTGAAAAAGAAAACCTTGATGTTGTCCATAATTGCCTGCCTCACTATCTACACTATCCTATAACAAAAGCTTGTGTAGAAAAGGGTGTTCATGTTTTTCAAGAAAAGCCGTTGGGCTTGAACACGGAAGAGGGACAGGCACTCGTAAAACTAGAGGTAGACCACCGTGATGTTAAAATCGGTGTGTGTTTACAAAACCGTTATAATGAGTCGTTTGAAATGCTTATGGAGATTGTCAAAGGCGGCGAATATGGCAAGGTCACAGGAGTTAAAGGATTGGTGGCTTGGTATAGACCAAAAGCTTATTATGATGTGAAACCTTGGCGTGGAAAAATGGCGTATGCCGGGGGCGGTTCCATGATCAATCAATCCCTCCATACACTGGATTTAATCCAGCTAGTCGGCGGAAAAATAGAATCAATAAGAGGTTCAGTGAACCAATTATTGGATTATGGGATTGAAGTGGAAGATACTGCTTCCGCACATATACTCTTCGAAAACGGTGCAAGAGGATTATTTTTTTCAACCAATGCCAATCCAGAGAACTCCAGTGTAGAGCTTGAAGTATATCTTGAAAAGGGTAAATTCATCATTAAAGACAGCATTCTCACAAGAATAAATGATGAGGGAAAAAAGGAAGAATTGGTAGAAGATGCTAAGCTGCCTGGCTCAAAATTCTATTATGGTGCCAGCCATGCGAAAACGATCAATCAATTCTATAACTGTATTTTACAGGGTACTCATGATTATGTTCATGCAAAGGATGCGGTCGTATCTATTCAAATGATTGATGCCATTCGACTTTCTTCAGAGACAAAACAAAGTATTAAGATGGAGGGATAACCATGAAAAAAGGTAAAATCGGCGTTCAAATGATGATGCTTAAAGGCAAAGTGGAAGAACTAGGTGCTTATGAAACAATGAGAAAAGTTAGTGAGCTTGGATATCACGCTGTTGAAGTATCTCAAATACCTATGACTCCAGAAAACGTAGCGGAATTAAAAAGGGCGAGTGTAGATTTTGATATCAAGATTGCGGCTCTTTCTGCCGCTGTAGAGCCAATGTTGCCTGGAATGCCTGGCGAAACATTGACAAGTGATTTTGAAAAAATAGTTAATGATTGTAAGACACTTGATTGTAATTTCTTACGTATTGGTATGCTTCCGTTAACATGTATGGGTCATAAAGATAAAATCATGGAATTTATTGAAAAGGCAGAAGTAATGGCTCACAGATTAGCTGAGCATGGAATTGAATTGTATTACCATACTCATCATTTAGAATTTCAAAAATATGATGGTGAATATTTGTTAGACATTATAAAAAATAACACCACTAAGCTTGGATTTGAATTAGATGTTCACTGGATTCAAAGAGCAGGCGTAAATCCTGTGGAGTTTGTTAAGGAATATACAGGTCGTATTTCACTCTTACATTTGAAGGATTATCGAATTGGACAAATGGATTTAAGTGAAGTTGACTTCAAAGATATGGCTAAATTCTTTGACAAATTCACGAATACGATTGAATTTGCAGAACTCGGTGAAGGAAACCTTGATATCAAAGCGATTACTGAAGCCGGTCTTGAAAGCGGTGCACAATATTTCTTGGTAGAACAAGATGATACGTATGGTCGCGATCCATTTGAATGTCTAGAAATTTCAGCTAATCACCTGAGAAAACTAGGATTTGGCGAATGGTTTTAAAATTAAAACGACCGTAAAAGAGATGAAGTAAATTGGGTGTCAGGCACTATGGTGTCAGGCACTTTCTTTTTTTTTAAAGGCTATGTTATAGGACATTGTTGATTTTATAGCCAAGTTGATTGGAGCGGAACTCAACATTCAAGTTTAACAAGCAAAAAAAAACCAAATCACATTTTATTTACGTGAATTGGTTCTGATAGGTTCTGATAGATGAAATGGAATGTATTCACCATGTTTTTCAATTTGTTTAACTACTAAATTAATTAAATGTTTCATTACAATTCCTCCTAGTAATTTGATACTCTTATTATCATTAATTATCAAAATTTAAACAAACTCACTGAAAACGGAAACAAACGCGATGAAAACGGGAACATTGGTTATGAAAGTGTTCACATCATCCTTTTTCTTATAATTACGCTGATTTTCTCGCTATTTCATTCATTCCAAATGAAAAAGAAAAAGCCCTCTGGAATGAAGGCTTATAGTTACTTTTTGCTTATTCTATTTATCGAGAAAGTTCTCCTCACACAAAGTTAAACAAAGCTCTGAAACCCCTAAAAAGTTTTGAATGGTCAAAGCACAAGCACCCATGATACATGCCCTTTTTCCAAATTCTGAGATCAACAATTCCGAATAATGGCTAATAGAAGAAGAGAGATGGGCTTTAATTTCTTCAGCTGCATTAGGATATAAACGAAGGATTTCACTATTTACCACTAAGATTTCAGGATTATAAAGGTTAATTAAATTATTTAATCCAATAGAAAGATACATAATAAATCGATCAATCTCTTTTAGGAAAACAGGGTCATGTTCATTGATCCGATTTTGAAAATCTTCAAGGTTGAAAGCTATTCCTTTTTGATTTTCAGCAAATTGGGTAATAAAACTCAATTCGGAAGCGTATTGTTCCCAGCATCCCAAATTTCCGCAACGGCAGGGGAGTCCATTTGGAACGACAATCATATGCCCAATCTCACCAGCATAACCGTGGAATCCTTTGAATAATCCGCCATTGATAATAAATCCAAGACCAATTCCAGAATACAAACTGACAGATAATAGGTTGTTACTTTGGTGGTGTTTATACACTTTTTCCGCAATGGAGCATAAGTTGGCATTATTTTCGATGTAAACATTGACTCCTATTTCATTTTCTAAGTCTTTTTTTAAGGTTTTGTTTCGCCAACCGTGTTGAGGGACAAAATCAATTATTTCATCTTTATTCACAATTCCATGTATTCCAATGGTAATACCAACAAGACCGTAACGAGTATGGGCGGATTTAAATTTATAACTAGTAATCTGTTCTATTAATAACTTAAGAATGACATCATATTCAGATACTTGTATTTCAATTATATCTGTCTGAATAGAAGTACCAATTAAATCTGATATGGTAAAAGTAATTGAATTTTTATCTAGGTCAATTCCCAGGGCAAAACCTGCCTCTCGGTTTACTGAGAGCATGATTGGCCTTCTCCCCAAACTCTTGTGTTCCTGTTGTGTTTCAATAATTAATTCTTTGTCCAATAAATCTGATACCTGTACAGAGATCGTTGCTTTATTTAATCCTGTAATTTTTGCAAGCTCTGCTCTAGATATCAATTTATGCTCAACAATTTTACTTAAGATTAAAGACTTGTTCATTTTTTTGATAAATGCTGCATCTCCTGTGAGCATAAAGAACCTCCTTGCATTTTTAAAAGGAAATAACTTATTAATATTGACGTAATTTATTCATAATGATATTATACAGGTAATTAGTTTGTTTGGTAAACAAATTAATAAATAATACTTTTTTTAGTTTCTTTTGTAAGGGATTACAGGGGGATTTCATTATAGCCTCATCAATACATGGAATGTAATAGAATGAGGAAAACTTTTAATAGGTAAAAAAAAGGAGTGATACAAACATGGGTATCCTACAAGAATTATTAAAAGATATTCCAGTTCCTAAAATGGCAAAGGTCAAAGTTCACTTTGATAACACAAAGATTGATGACCTTGGTACTACGCTGAAGGAACAATTACAGCAAGTACATATTCAGAAAAAAGTCCAGCCTGGGATGGAAATTGCGGTTGCTGTTGGCAGCCGCGGACTTGATCGCCTCGTTGAAATTACTGAGGTAACAGTCAAGTTTCTTAAAGATTTAGGAGCTAAACCTTTCATTGTACCAAGCATGGGGAGTCACGGGGGGGCGACTGCAGAGGGTCAACGCGAAGTTTTAGCGCATCTTGGTGTAACCGAAGAAAGTGTCGGTTGCGAGATTCGATCTTCAATGGATGTAGTAAAGATTAGTGAGCTGCCGAATGGATTACCAGTTTATGTGGATAAATTTGCTTCTGAAGCGGACGGAATCGTTGTTATTAATCGTGTGAAACCACACACAGCTTTTCGTGGATCAGTAGAAAGTGGAATTATGAAGATGATTAGCATTGGATTAGGAAAGCAAAAAGGGGCAGAGGCCTGTCATCAAATGGGATTTAAATATATGGCAGAAAATGTCCCAGCCATGGCAAAGATCATCATGGAAGAGACCCCCATACTTTTCGGAGTTGCAACAGTTGAAAATGCATTTGATAAAGTTGCAATTATTGATGTACTTACTCCAGAAGAGATTATTAATAGAGAACATGAACTTCAAAAACAAGCAAAAGAATTATTACCAAAGCTTTTCTTTGATCAATTGGATGTCCTTGTAATTGATGAAATAGGTAAAAATATTAGTGGGGATGGTATGGACCCGAATATTACGGGCCGTTATCCAACACCATATGCATCTGGTGGACCCGAAGTTAACAAAATGGCGGTGCTCGATGTAACACATCAATCAGAGGGGAATGCCAATGGCGTAGGAACGGCTGATTTTACAACACAACGGCTAATAGACAAGATGGACAAAGAAGGAACTTATGCAAATGGTTTAACTTCAACCGTTGTTGCTCCTACAAAAATTGCTACGACATTACCAAACGATAAACAAGCGATCCAAGCGGCTATTAAAACATGCAATATTCTAGATTTTAGAAACGTCAAATTAGTCCGCATTAAAAATACATTAGTTTTAAGTGAAATTGAAGTATCTGAGCCTTTACTTGAATATGTAAAACAGCATCCAAATATGGAACTAAGTTCAGATCTTTATGATATTCCTTTTAATGAAAATGGAAATTTATTTTAACAGAACAAAGGAGAGAAGAATGATGTCAAATTTATTTGATTTAAGTGGAAAAGTTGCAGTCGCAATTGGTGGAAATGGTGTGTTGGGTTCAGCAATGGCAAAAGGCTTGGCTTCACAAGGGGCAAAAGTTGCGATTGTAGGACGTAATCTTGAAAAAGCAGAGGAAGTTGTCAAAGAAATTGAAGAGAACGGCGGGGAAGCAAAGGCATTTTCTGCAGATGTTAGTTCAAAGGATTCTTTAGTTAACGTTGCGAATGAAATTGAACAATGGTCCGGTGGCTGGGACATTCTTTTAAATGCACCAGGTACAAATAGTACTACACCATTTTTTGAACTTGGTATGGATGAATGGGACAAAATTATGGATATAAATTTAAAAGGAATTGTGTTGACCTGCCAGATTTTTGCGAAGAAAATGATTGAGCAGGATAGAAAAGGAAGCATTATTAATATCTCATCTGTTTCTTCAACCACACCACTTTCAAAAGTGTTTACTTATTCCGTATCAAAAGCAGGACTTAACAGCGTTACACAGTTTTTAGCACGTGAATTTGCTCCAAATGGGATTCGTGTCAATGCAATTATTCCAGGATTTTTCCCTGCAGAACAAAACCGAAAAATTTTAGACAAAGAACGCATTGAATCAATCATGCGACATACCCCAATGAATCGTTTTGGTGAGGCGGAAGAGTTACAAGGTGCTACTGTCTGGCTTGCCTCTGAGAAAGCGTCAAGTTTCGTAACAGGAACTCTCGTTCGTGTTGATGGCGGCTTTGGCAGCATGACTATATAATCCAAGGTACACATAAATCTACAGCTCAATAAATAAATTAACAATGGCGGACTTTAAATTGGATGAGGGATAGGGGGAGAAAAGGACCATGCTAACAGAGAAATACGAAAAATTAACGTCTATTCTCCGAGAAATGGAATCCGTGGTTGTAGCCTTTTCAGGAGGAGTGGACAGTACATTTCTATTAAAGGCTGCTGTGAACGCATTAGGTGCTGAACATGTTCTCGCCATTACAGCAGACTCTGAAAGCTACCCTTCTAGTGAGCTTGAAGAGGCAAAAGGACTTGCAAATCAAATTGGTGTCAGGCACCAAGTGATTGAAACATCTGAACTCGCAATCCCAGGATACGCGGAAAACAATAAAAATCGTTGCTATTTTTGTAAAAGCAGTTTATTTGAACACATAATTCCAGTTATGGATGAAAAGGGCTTTCAAAATGTAGTTTATGGTGTCATTGCTGATGATATGAATGAATTCCGACCGGGTATGCAAGCCGCTAAAGAAAAGGGAATACGCGGCCCACTCCTAGAAGCTAATCTTTTTAAACAGGAGATCAGAGAACTCTCTCGGGAATTTAGTTTGCCTACATGGGATAAACCATCTTTAGCTTGTCTTTCTTCAAGAATTGCCTACGGTGAATATATTACAAAAGAAAAGCTGACGAAGGTTGAAAAAGCCGAAGCTTATTTAAAAACATTCAATATCCATCAGGTACGGGTCCGAACACATCAGGATATTGCAAGAATCGAAGTAGAACCTAATGATATGAAGGAGATTCTTGAAAATCATGACTCGATCGTGAAAGCACTTCAAGGCTATGGTTACAAATATATCACGTTAGATTTAATTGGATATCAGAGTGGAAGCATGAATAAGGTGTTATCTGAATAGCTTTCTGCTCGGCAAATTAGCTTAGGACTGTACACTAAAAAAATGGCTTTGGATCATCCAAAGCCTCTTATTTTAACGATAATATAAAATAGCAATAAAGAATCAAAATAAACTCCAATATTACTTATTGTTATGTGAAAAGGAAGAGGAAGTATGTCAAGAGAAGTTGTAATTGGACTTGATATCGGAACTACAAGTGTTAAAGCATGCGTATTTGACTTAAAAGGTAAATTAATTGCAGAAGCCGAGAGAATGAACACATTCACTTATCCACAGCAAGGATGGGTAGAACAAGACCCCATTGAGATTGAACAATCAGCTGTAAAAGCAATCAAAGAGGCGATCCAAAAAGCTGGTATTGAGAAAAATGAATTAATTTCAATCGGGTTTTCAGCTGCAATGCATTCACTGATTTGTGTAGATGAGAATGGCTGTCCAATATCTCCGGCCTTAATTTGGGCTGATGGAAGAAGTTATCTACAAGCAGAATCAGTGATAGAAACAATGGGTAACGAGGTTTATTCAAACACAGGAACACCGGTTCATCCAATGACACCATTCGTTAAGTTGTTATGGATGAAAGAAACAAAATATGAACCCTACCTCCAAGCAAAGTACTTTATGTCGATTAAAGAGTATTTACTACAATGCTGGTTTAATCAGCGGGTTATTGATTATTCGATGGCATCTGCGACAGGTTTATTTAACCCTGCCACACATACTTGGAATCAAACATTATTATCTCTAACGGATATTCATGATGGTCAGCTTTCAAGAATTGTCCCTCCAACTGAGATATTAACAGGGATTAATCCACAAATTGCTGAAGAAATGGGAATTGACCCGGAACTTCCTTTTGTGATTGGTGCTGCCGATGGCCAATTGGCTAACTTGGGAATTGGAGCGATTCTCCCTGGTGAAGTTGCGGTTTCAGTGGGTACTAGCGGGGCCATCAGACAAATCACAAAAGGTGTTAAGATAAGTGAAAATCAAGAAACCTTCTGTTATTCCTTTACTGAAGATTTTTCTATCATTGGAGGTCCAACCAATAATGGCGGGATTGCCTTACAATGGTTAAAAGACCTTTTGAACGACCAAAGAGACTTCTCCGAATTCCTTGCCGATGCAGAAAAGGTTCCGCTTGGCGCAGACGGAATCATCTTTCACCCTTATTTAAATGGCGAAAGAGCGCCGATTTGGAATCAACGGGCAAAAGGGAATTTCTTTGGATTATCTGTTACACATAAAAGAGAACATTTTATCCGAGCTGTTCTAGAAGGAATCACTTTTAACCTCTTTCAAATTGGCAAGGCATTAGAGAGGTTAGCTGGGAAACATCAAAAGATATATGCTAACGGTGGTTTATCCAGGTCACCATTGTGGCTGCAAATGATGGCAGATGTATTCGATGCGGAAATTTATGTGCCTGAGAGCTATCACAGTGCAGCATGGGGAGCAGCTTGGACAGCTTTAGTGGCTACTGGTAAAGTAAATTCATTTGAAGAGATTAAAAAGAATATTCCAATGGGTAAAGCAATCGTTCCTATTAAGGAAAATAGTGAAAAATATAGAATTATATATGAGAACTATGAAAAATTGGCAAGTGGAATGGCAAAACATTTTTGAAGTGTATATTAAGGGGGAGAACGAATGCTTGAAGAAATTTTAGAGCAGGTTCAAAGAGGTACCCTAAGTGTTAAAGAAGCTAAAGAGCAATTAGCAACATTTGAAAATTTGGGATTTGCTAAAGTGGACCATCATCGTAAGAAACGTCAAGGATTCCCAGAAGTAGTGTACGGTGAAGGGAAAACGACTGAACAAATCGTTTCAATTATTCAAGTGTTACGAGCTCGAAACAACCAAGTACTCGTCACACGTATTTCCAAAGAAAAGGCAGAAATTGTCCAACGTTCTTGCCCTGATTTTATCTACAAAGAAGAAGCACACATTCTTTTTTGGAAAGAGGACCATGAGAATGAGGCGGATCCACAAGGGTATATTGCTGTGATTTGTGCAGGAACCTCGGATTTAAGGGTTGCAGAAGAAGCTGCAGTGACGGCTGAAGTATTAGGAAGCAAGGTCCATCGTATCTATGATGTCGGTGTTGCTGGAATTCATCGCCTGTTAAGCCATGCTGAGGAAATTCAAAATGCCACGGTTTCCGTTGTAGTTGCAGGTATGGAAGGGGCACTTCCAAGCGTAGTGGGCGGACTTGTATCACATCCTGTAATTGCAGTCCCAACAAGTATTGGGTATGGGGCAAATTTTAATGGACTATCTGCCTTATTAACCATGTTAAATTCATGTGCTTCCGGGATTAGTGTCGTGAATATTGATAATGGGTTTGGCGGGGGATATAACGCAGTATTAATTGATCAGCTTGCACAAAAAGGGGCCAGAAAAAATTGAAAACACTTTATTTTGATTGTTTTTCAGGTATCAGCGGAGATATGGTCATTGGAGCCCTTATCGATGCCGGAGCAGATCCCAATCGGTTAGTAGAAGAATTAAAAAAACTTCATATTGATGATGAGTATAAGTTGACATGGACAAAGTTAGTAAAGAATGGGATTACAAGTACCAAATTTGACGTGGTGTTATTGAATAATGCTCATGACCATACACACGACCATGACCACGATCATGACCATGACCACCATCATGTTCATAACCACAACCATGAACATGATCATAACCACGATCATCACAGTCATAGCCACGAACATGAGCACCACCATCATGAGCACCGTGCATATAAGGATATTGTTGGATTAATTGAGAGTGCTGGTTTTGTTGAGCCAGTGAAAGAAATGTCTTTAAAAATTTTTAAAAGAATCGGTGAAGCAGAAGGACATATCCATGGGATTCCACTAGAGAAGGTCCATTTTCATGAAGTAGGGGCAGTAGATTCGATTATTGACATTATCGGAGCTGCTATCTTAATTCATCAATTAGAAATAGACGTAATCAAGTCATCACCCATCCCAGTAGGAACTGGACGTATCCATATTGACCATGGTATTTATCCTGTCCCTGCACCGGCCACTCTTGAAATTTTGAAAGGTGTACCAATTGAACAATCGGACATTCGTTTCGAGCTCACTACTCCAACGGGGGCAGCGATTGTCGCTGTACTGGCAGAAGAATTTTGCCCCATACCATCCATGAAGGTTACATCCATTGGTTATGGTGCTGGAACGAAGACCTTTATAAACCATCCCAATGTGCTCCGTGTCATCATTGGGGAATAGAAAAGTAGCTCTAAAATCCTTTTTATGAAAGAAAGGAAATGATTTAATGGTCTCTCATCATCCTCCCAGCAATGAGCATCTTGATGATCAGATGGTCAAAATGGAAGTTAATCTTGATGATATCCCTGGGGAATGGCTAGGCTATGTGATGGACTTGCTGTTTGAGGCTGGCGCTAATGATGTCTTCTATACCCCGATTTATATGAAAAAAAATAGACCAGGCGTATTGCTTCAATTGCTTTGCTCGATGAAACATATAAATACAATGAAGGAAATTCTTTTTAAGGAAACCACCACACTAGGAATACGCTATTATCCTTTAACAGTACACCGGTTAGAAAGAATGTTTAGGAAGGTTACAACTGAGTGGGGTGAAGTGACAGTAAAAGAAGGAATTTATGAGGGACATGTTGTGCAAAGAGCTCCGGAGTTTGAGGAATGCAAAAGCATTGCACAACTACATAACATTCCCTTGAAAAAGGTTTACGAAATGGTTTGGAAGGCTTTGGGTAATGAAAACTAAGCCTTTCAAACTGCTCTATAACAAGGTTGATATACAATATTAATAGATTTGGAGTGTAATAGCACATGACAACATTACTTAATGAAACAAAACTTGATCAATTAGCCATAAATACGATTCGTACTTTATCGATTGATGGGATCGAAAAGGCCAACTCCGGTCATCCCGGCATGCCAATGGGTTCAGCCCCAATGGCTTATACACTTTGGGCAAAAGAAATGAATCATAACCCAGTGAATCCTAAATGGTTTAACAGAGACAGGTTTGTTTTATCAGCAGGTCATGGATCAATGCTTCTATATAGTTTATTACATTTATTCGGTTACGACGTAACTATTGACGATTTGAAAAACTTCCGTCAATGGGGAAGCAGAACTCCTGGTCACCCTGAATTTGGTCATACTCCTGGGATAGAAGCAACTACAGGGCCATTAGGACAAGGGGTTGCTATGGCTGTGGGGATGGCAATGGCGGAAAGACATCTTGCAGCTACATACAATCAAGAGGGATATACAATAGTTAATCATTATACTTATGGTATTTGTGGAGATGGTGATTTAATGGAAGGTGTATCTGCTGAAGCAGCATCCCTGGCAGGTCATCTTAAACTTGGAAGACTAATTGTTATGTATGATTCAAATGACATTTCATTAGACGGAGATTTGCATTTATCTTTCTCTGAAAGTGTGGAGGATAGATTTAAAGCCTATGGATGGCAAGTGATTCGTGTAGAAGACGGAAATGATACTGATGCTATTCAAAAAGCATTACAAGAGGCAAAAACAGAGTTGAATCGCCCTACTTTAATTGAGGTTAAAACCGTGATCGGTTATGGTTCTCCAAATAAAGCTGGTAAGTCTGCTTCCCATGGGTCTCCACTTGGGAAAGAAGAAATTAAGTTAACAAAAGCTGCATATAATTGGGACAATGAAGAGCCATTTTTCGTTCCCGAAGAAGTAAAAGAGCATTTCAAGCAATTTACGCTAGATGGCCAACTCAAAGAAAATGCATGGAATGAATTATATGCGAGTTATAAGAAGGAATACGCAGAGCTTGCTAAACAATTTGAAGCCGCGATCATTGGAGAGCTTCCGGCAAATTGGGAAGAAGCATTACCTATTTTTACAGAAGGAGAAAAAATCGCAACTCGCGTATCATCGGGGAAAACACTGAATGCGGCAGCCAATGTTGTCCCACATTTTATCGGGGGATCTGCTGATTTAGCAGGATCGAACAAGACACTTATTACATCTGAAAAGAATTACTATATTGATAGCTATGCAGGTCGCAATATTTGGTTCGGAGTTCGTGAATTCGCAATGGGTGCCGCACTAAATGGGATGGCTCTTCATGGCGGCGTTAAAGTATTTGGTTCTACTTTCTTCGTATTCTCTGATTACTTACGTCCAGCAATTCGTCTAGCTGCCTTAATGAAGCTTCCTGTTACTTATGTTTTTACCCATGATAGCATCGCTGTAGGTGAAGACGGACCTACACATGAACCAGTTGAACAGCTAGCAGCATTACGTGCAATGCCGGGAATTTCCATTCTTCGCCCCGCGGATGCGAAGGAGACTGTTGCCGCTTGGAGATTAGCAATGGAAAGCACAGATACGCCAACAGCCCTTGTTTTAACACGTCAGGACTTACCGACATTAGCGCTTTCACAACAAACGGTTTATGAAGGTGTTAAAAAAGGTGCATATGTTGTTTCAGAAGCAAACGGCAATGCTAGCGGTTTATTGCTTGCAACAGGATCCGAAGTGTCCTTAGCGATGGCAGCTCAAAAAGAGCTTGAAAGTGAAGGGATTTTTGTATCAGTTGTAAGTATGCCAAGCTGGGATCGTTTTGAGAAACAATCGCTTGAATATAAAGAATCAATCCTTCCTAAAAATATTAAAGCACGTCTTGCTATTGAAATGGGTTCGTCAATTGGATGGAGAGAATATATGGGGGACAATGGCAGCGTCATTGCCATCAATCAGTTCGGGGCATCTGCGCCTGAGAGTATATTACTTGAGAAGTATGGTTTCACAGTTGAAAATGTCGTTAAATGCTTTAAGGAGCTTAAAAATTAAGACGTTAAACGATAATAGAAATGGCTGCCAGATGGATGGCAGCCATTTTTTAGATCCATTTAATCTCTTTCACTATTTGCTGTCTAAACAACTGGATGATAAATTCATTATAAAAGTCTTTTCTAACGATTATTTGAAACCTATTATTCGGGTGAATATAAAAATGGATATCAGTTAGGATATTATTTGAATCAAAATACCCACGAATTTCTTCGATTTTTTTCTTCCATTTATTTTCAACAAAAGTAAGGGTGAATTCAAAATCATCGCCATTAGCAGTTTCCTTTAAGTCGAGAAGCTGTTCGTTATATTTATACTCCACTTTCATCATACTCCCCCTAAATTAAATATCTTAGATAAATGTATACAGTACAGATTATGATCGATAAAATCATTAATGGGAAGGCAATTAACAAGAATTTACCAAAAGTAATCGGATGCCCTTCCTTCGCTGCTAGCCCGGCGACAATCACATTGGCACTTGCACCAATTAATGTACCGTTTCCGCCAAGACATGCCCCTAACGATAGACTCCACCAAAGTGGCTCTAAATTATTTATTCCTAGTTCTCCCATATCTTTAATCATAGGAATCATTGTAGCGACAAACGGGATATTATCAATAAAGGCAGATGCGATGGCGCTTACCCAGAGAATTAATATCGATGTAGAAGTAACATCACCCCCGGTAAGGTGTACAGAGTAATCTGCTAATAACGAAATCACCCCTGTTTCTATCAAACCTGATACCAATACGAACAGTCCAATAAAGAAGAAAATAGTTGTCCATTCTACTTTTGAAAATGCTTTATCTAAATATTTTTCCCCTGTTAAGAGAAGAAGCAGAAAGGCACCGGCCAATGCGACAGTTGCTGATTCAATGTGAAGCAGTTGATGCAGGAAGAATCCCACAATCGTCAGCAAAAGGGCAATTAATGATTTGATTAATAACTTTTTATCCGTTATTTCTTCCTTTTCATCCAGGTCCATTAGATTGGCTTTTAATTCTTCTGATGTTCGAAGCTGTTTCCGATAAATGAATGCTAATATTCCAATATTAACGAATAGGATAAAGAATGATATGGCTGTAAGATTATTAATAAATGCCATAAAGGTAAGTTCCTTCACGGCGCTGCCTAGCATAATATTCGGAGGGTCACCAATCAGTGTGGATGTTCCTCCAATATTTGATGCGATAATTTCGGTTATTAAAAAGGGAATCGGATTTACTCGAAGCTGTCTTGTAATACTGAATGTAACTGGAACCATTAAAAGTACCGTTGTCACATTATCTAAAAACGCTGAACCCAATGCAGTTATGGTACCGAGCGCCAGCAAGATTTTTAAAGGATCCCCTTTCACTTTTTTAGCAGCCCAAATAGCTATGTATTTGAACAGACCAGTCTCAGAAGTAATAGCAACGATGATCATCATACCGGTTAGCAATCCGAGTGTATTAAAATCGATATGATGAAGTGCCTTTTCCTGCCCAACAATTCCCAGTAATACCATCATAATTCCGCCGGTCATGGCAATGATCGTGCGATGGATCTTTTCTGTGACAATAAAGGCATATGTAATTAAAAATACACCAATTGCGATTAGTGCTTGAGTTGACATGTAGCGACCTCTTCTCCCAAATATTTTATCCAGTACAATAGTAAAAAATGACAAAAAGGAGCCTGTTTGACAGACTCCCCCTAATAAAAACACCAATTATATTCTACATTATTTTATAAAATTATACTTTGGATGTAAAGAAAATCTTTTAACTATTAAAGCCCCAATTTTTTAATAAAATCTACCGTTTCCTGGTGCTCAGGTTTCACTAACTTATATAGTCCTTTATCCTTCCTTACAAGAGGATTTCCTGACTCATCAGCAATGGGTCTTGTTAAAGATGTCCCTTTTACTACCCTCCACGTACTATTGATTTTTTGGATTCTGAGATCAATAATCCCAAGTCGGCTTCCAAAAGCTCCTGCCATTACAACAGGCTTTCCATTTATTTGCCCCATTTTTATGTTGGTATTGGGAGAATTTTCATAAACAGGTCCTGGGAAGACACTATGTGAATGTCCAGCTAACAGGGCATCAATTCCAGGGATTTTTGTTAAATAATAGACAGTATTTTCTGATTCAGCATTATATGGCTCGTAGCTGATTCCTGTATGGGCAAGGGCGACAATGATATCCGCTCCTTTAGACTTCATGATTGGTATAAATTCTTTCGCTGTATCAACAATCGGTTTTGCAGTAATCTTCCCTTCAAGATTCGCCTTATCCCATTTCATGATTTGTGTTGGCATAAATGAGATGACCCCAATCTTTAGTTCATGTTTTCTTCCTGTTTGGTCAACCACATTCCTTTTTAAAATAACATAGGGGGTAAAATAGGGTTTATTCTTTTTAACAGAGAAAACATTTGCATTGATGACTGGCATCTTGGCACCTTTTATGGCGGCATTTAAGAAATCTAGTCCATAATTAAATTCGTGATTACCAATGGCAATCGCATCATAGTCCAAAAAATTAAAGGCACGATAAACTGGATGTATTTTTCCCCTATGAATTCCCCGAATTCTAGCTAAATACTCTCCAAGGGGATTTCCCTTAAGGTGATCTCCATCATCAAACAATAAAGAATTTTGGACTTCATTCCTTGCAGTACGGATAAGTGTTGCAGTCTTTACAAGTCCAATTCGGTTGTCTGCTTTTGTTTGATAATAATCATAATTGATTAAAGATGCATGCAAATCGGTTGTTTCTAGGATACGTAAATCAACTACTCCTTGTTGATTTGGCGTACTCTCTGCAATAGACAAAAAGGAAGTTTGCGAAAGACATATTAGAAAAAGGATAAGAAGAGTTTTTTTATGCAAATAGAATACCTCCTTCAGAATCTGGCTTTAAAGGTATTCTTAGTATTCATACTTCTAATTGAATTATGATTCTTTTTGACAATCAAGGAAATTAGGCTGGCTTTTTACTTGATCTATGTAGTCTATTATTTTTTTTGCCAAAAAACCACCAGTTCCAATCGCCAAGCAGCTTCATCAAGGCTGGCACCAAGACCATTCTCACAATCGTCGCATCAATGAAAATTGCTATGGCAATTCCCACCCCTAATTGCTTAACTGGCATAACCCCAGTAAAAGCAAACGCACCAGTAACGACAATCATAATGGCAGCGGCTGAGGTAATAATTTTACTGGTATAAGTCAAACCAGAAATTGTAGCCTCACTATTATCTCCTGTTTTTAAATAGAATTCCTGTATTCGCGAGATGAGAAATACTTCGTAATCCATTGAAAGACCAAAAACAAGTGTAAAAACAAACACAGGTAAGATTAAGGCAATATCAACTGGTGTGATTCCTAAATGACCTTTCTGGAAAATCCAGACAACAATTCCGAAGGTGCAGCCCAGGCTTAACACATTCATTAGGATGGCTTTCAATGGAATAAGAATCGAGCGGAAAGCTGCCATTAATATTACAAACGTAGAAATGACAATCAATAAGAATCCATAGGGAGCTTTTTGGAATATTTCTGAAAAAATTTCTTGCTCAAATTTTATGGGTCCGCCAAATGAAGCTTTTAAGCCTAAATCTTTATTCGACCAATCAGCTACCCATTGTCTTGCTTTAGAAGAATGTTCGCCTGTTTTTAAATACACCTCTATAAGCAGTTTATTATCTCTAATATAGTAATCATAAATAGGAGCCATCTTGGCATTTTTTCCAATGGTGAGGACTTGATAAAGTTGGTCCACATCCTGTAATCCTGTGGCTGAAAATGGTGAGTTTATAGAATTTACGAGCTTGTCGTTATCAAGTTTTTTTATCACTTCACTTACTTTTTCAAGATTGTTTTTTTCAATAATGCTGCCTTTTGTTTCTAGGACCATCGTCACTTTTTTCTCATCGCGCTGTTCTTTTGCTACGAAGTGATCCTTAAATACTTCCATGGCAGTTCGTGAAGGGTAATTTGGCGGCAGAGATTCAGTACCAGGAATTGCTAAAACCATTTGTTTAAGAGGTATCAATCCTGCCAAAAGAATAACAAGGGCTGCAACTGTCATAAGAATAGGGTGCCTCATCACAATTTTAGCAAATCGGTACCATATGCTTGTTTTCTCGTCTGCCATGGGCAGTATACTTAATTTGTTGATCTTGGTTCCCAATATGGCAAGCAATGCAGGAAGAAAGGTTAATGCACAAACAGCAGAAATTAACACTACGGTCATCCCGCCTAGCGCAACATTTTGAAAGATATCAATTTTGATAAACCAAAGAGCCGATAAGCCAATAAAAACACAAAGGCCAGAAAAGATGATGGATCGTCCCGCGGTTGATACTGTTATTTCAAGTGCAGACTGAATGGATTTGGTTTTTAGTTCTTCTTTATATCGATTGATAAACAATAAAGCAAAATCAATACTTAGTGCCAACCCGATCATTGGAACAATATTTAATATAAAAATGGTTAAATCAGCACCATAACTAAAAAAGTAAACGGTTCCCATTGTACATAATATCGAAACAACACCGATAACAATCGGAAGAGAGGCAGCAACAAGACCTCCGAACGCTAGGATAAGAACGATTAAGGCAATCGGCAAACCGATCATTTCCGCCTTTGCTAAATCTTCCTGACTCGCAGTATTTAGGTCTTTAACAATAATGGGTTCACCAGTCATTGTGACCTTTAAGCCCTTTTTATTTTCAAGTACATCTTTTAATTGGTTAATTTCTTTTCCAAGACTCTCCGCTTTCTTGTTAAAAGTAAGAAGTCCATAGGCATAATTATCCTTTACCATCCCGTCCTGTTCGAATGGAAGAATCATTTGTTGCCTATCATGAATAGCCGTTATTTTATCAAATATGTCTTGAATGAACTTCCTGAAATTCTCATCACTAACCGATTTATCTTTTTCGAACACAAGGATAATGGAAGATTTAGAATGTCCAAATTCTTGTTCGAGGAGTTTACGTGTATGATTGTATTCGCCTTTATACTCAAAACCATTTCCGCTAAGAACTGTCGGTAATTTTAATGCAAAAAATCCTAATAATAGGATCACTAAAATCCAAAATACCAGTACCCATTTACGTTTAAGGTATATATATCCGCCTAATTTCTGCAATGTATCGCCTCCTTAAAAGGAACCATTTTCCTTATTTCAGTATACAGAAGAACTGATGATTAGCGGATGACTTTTACATGTCTTTTTGTATTGTTAACAACTCAGATAAATATCTTAATAAATGTTCCCCATATTAGATGATGAAAATTCACCGTCCTTTTAAAGCCCACCTTTAAATATATTGAAATTAAATTCAAAATGTTGTTTACAAATGTAAACTATGAATGAAATCATTTGTTTTTTTTGTTACAATTAAGAAAATATTAAAACATAGGGTGATAGCAGTGGATCGTGAAAAATTAGCGAAAGTCATTGAAGCAGCAAAGTTATATTATCTATTGGATTATAATCAAAATGAAATTGCCAAGAAGCTCGGAGTTTCCCGCCCTACTGTATCCCGTCTATTACAGCAGGCGAAAAGTGATGGTATTGTCCAAATCAATATTTTGGATCCTACAGAAGATGTTGAGAATCTTGCAATGCAGCTTGAACAAAAGTTCAACCTTAAAAAGGCGGTTGTCGCTTCGATTCCACAATATGAAGATCACATCATAAAGAATTATCTGGGTGAAAAAGCTGCGGTTTATCTTGATGAAATTGTCAAGGATGACGACATAATTGGGGTGACTTGGGGAACAACTTTATACCATGTTGCGGTTGAACTCAAGCAGAAATTTGTAAAAGGGGTAAAGGTTGTTCAATTAAAGGGCGGTGTTAGCCACGCTGAAACAAATACGTATGCATCGGAGATTTTATATCTTTTTGGCAAGGCCTTTCATACAACCCCCCATAACCTACCGCTTCCTGCAATTGTCGATCATGTCGTTGTAAAACAGGCAATGGAGGCTGATCGTCATATTCGAAAAATCCTCGAGCTAGGAAGTCAGGCCAATATTGCTCTCTTTACGATTGGTCCAATTAAAACCGACTCTTTATTATTTCAGCTAGGTTATTTTACAGAAAGTGATTTGAAGTCTCTTTATGGAAAGGCAGTCGGTGATATTTGCTCGCGTTTTTTTGATGAATCTGGAGAAGTATGCAACGAGAGCCTAAATGAAAGGACACTGGGAGTAAATCTTAATGAATTAAAGAAAAAGGACCATTCCATTCTTGTAGCCGGAGGTCCGAATAAAATTGAGGGAATATACGGAGCATTAAAAGGCGGGTACGCCAATGTGCTCGTAACGGATCAATATACAGCACAATTCTTGCTTGATAAGAATTAAAAAAATCATTTTTTACATTTGTTCATAAATGTATTTACAAATGTTCAATGTGTTTGATATAGTTACATTGTGATAAATGCCATAAAATCTTTATATAAATTTACAGGGAACAGGGAGGAAGATTGGTTATGACTCAAAATGTTGTTAGGATGATTGATCATACATTATTAAAAGCAGATGCAACAAAAGAAGAAATTGGTAAATTGGTTGAAGAAGCGAAAAAATATTTATTTGCATCGGTATGTGTAAATCCTACTTGGGTAAATTTTGCAGCTAAAATGCTTGCAGATACCCCAGAAGTAAAAGTATGTACAGTCATTGGTTTCCCGCTTGGGGCAACTACATCAGAAACAAAAGCATTTGAAACAAAAAATGCCATTGAAAACGGTGCAAATGAGATAGATATGGTGATTAACGTCGCTGCGCTTAAAGATAAGCAGGATGATTTGGTTGAAAGAGATATCGCTGCAGTTGTGGGTGCTTCAAAGGGAAAAGCATTGGTAAAGGTAATCATCGAAACTTGCTTGTTAACTAAAGAAGAAAAAATAAGAGCATGTGAAATTTCTGTAAAAGCTGGGGCAGACTATGTAAAAACTTCTACTGGTTTTTCAACAGGCGGTGCAACAGTCGAGGATATTCGCTTAATGCGTCAAACAGTCGGACCTGAAATTGGCGTAAAGGCTTCTGGTGGGGTTCGCAGTCGTGAAGATGCAATTGCAATGGTAGAAGCTGGAGCAACTCGCATTGGTGCAAGTTCTGGTGTTTCAATCAGTAAAGGTGAGCAATCTTTAAGCAATTACTAAAAATACTATTGTGAGGTTCATTTGATGAGAGACGTAATAATGGCATTAATTGCCGGATTAATAGTTGGTATGTTGTTTAAATTTTTAAAGCTTCCGTTACCTGCACCTCCAGTATTTTCGGCTGTCGTTGGTGTTTTCGGGGTGTACTTTGGCGGCGTCCTGCTTGAATGGATTACAAAAATAGTTCAGCATTAAATTTCCTTGGCGGAGTGTGAACATGATGGAAAAAAACGACTTAATCGTTGAAGCGAATAAAGCGAGAGAGTTTGCTTATGCACCATATTCAAAATTCAAAGTTGGTGCAGCCCTATTATCAAAAGATGGTCAAGTTTATCATGGTTGTAACATTGAAAATGCTGCATACAGCATGACGAACTGTGCTGAACGAACTGCTTTGTTTAAGGCATACTCTGAGGGTGTCACACAATTTAATTCGCTCGTTGTTGTGGCGGATACTGAGGGGCCAGTTTCACCTTGTGGGGCTTGCCGTCAGGTAATTTCAGAACTTTGTGATGCAGAAATGGAAGTAGTGCTAACAAACTTAAAGGGTGATATTTTAAAACTCAAAGTAAAAGACTTACTTCCAGGAGCATTTTCACCTAAGGATTTAAATAAATAAAAGAAGTTTATCCTTTTCTGATAAACTTCTCTGGCTATCGAAAAACTTTCGATAGTCTTTTATTTTATTCTCTTTCGTTAAAATTAATTCAAAGAGTTAAATTGTTAAAAAATATTAACAAGAAACCTCGTGTTTTCTATCTACTTAAGGCGTTTGGAATTGAAGGGAAACGTCTCTCCAGGTCTCACATATTCTATACTTTCAATTTGTGCCCAATACTGAATAATAATAAAAAGCTTAGTTAAACTAACAAAAGGAAAATACTGGACAAATCCAATGTGACATGCAAGCCCGTAATCCGTAAAAGAAATGAATTAAGTAAAGGAAGGTTGTTCCTAGATGAATGAAATTGAATTGTATGGCACGATCTTTTATGACCCCGCTACAAACCAATGGAAGGGATCAGGTACGGGGTGGTGGATTGAGAAGACGGATGAGAATGTGGCAAAGATTACGTTTGAGGAGCCAATTACATTTGATCCGAGGTTACCATCAAAAACAAATAACTATAGTCTTTCCATCAGTAATATCAATGAAAATGGTGATGTGGATACCTATAATGTAGACGAAGACGGCTTTATTATGATTTGGAAGGATTATTCAAATGAAACTTGCATGGCTTCCTTTCATGTGGTCGGAACCAAAGTCTGCTTTGTACCGAATGACAGGGCTCTCGTTACGGAAGAAAGCGTGGCTGACATATATGCAGCAGAGCTTTTATTTAGCTATGAAGCAAAGTATGGAGTTATTACACTGATGGGTTCCGGAACTATATCATGCAAAAAAATCGCAGAGGAAAAGTTAGATATCCTAAGTACCCATGAAAAGAAAATTAAGGATCAGCTGGAGAATCAAGAGGACCCATTCTACAGGAAGCTGCTTCAGCACAAATTGGACATGACAAAGCTCAGGATGGACCGCCATAAAAGAATCATCGAAAAAAGTACAAAGTATTGGGATTCTGCTTTTAAGTTCGGGGAGTTATGGGGACATTATTCTGCAAATCAACAGGAAAAGGCACTAGGCGGATGTTATGTACCACTTTGTACAGGCGGAGGTCCTGGAATCATGCAGGCAGCAGCCCAAGGAGCAAGAAACCAGGATGCCCATGTCATTGGGATCGACTGTCAATTTGGTATTGACAACTTTTTCAATTTAAAGGATACATACTCTGTCACCTCGAATCAGCGGCTGAGAATGAATAATTTCTCAATCAGGGAGGGTGTTCTCATTAATTATTCCCATGTCATCCTGTTCTGGCCTGGAGGATTTGGTACGGCATGGGAAGTTTACGAAACCCTATCAAAAATTCAAACCAATCACCTTCGAAGACATCGAACCAAGGCCATTTTTGTCCATGCTGAGTATTGGCAGCCCCTTTTCAATTGTATCAACCATATGCGTGAGCATGGTGCCATTAACAGCTATGGGGACCGTATTAAGATACCTGGTATAGACGATCAATTACCAGACGAGGCCTATCTTGCAGAAGTCGCCAATGGTCCGGAGGAGGCCTTCGAAAAAGCACGTGCGTTTGTCGAAGAGCTATATCGAAAAAATCAATTAACATTAAAGGCATAGATTCCAAAAAGCTTCATTTACTAATTATGAATAAAGTAGGGAAGCCTTGAGAAAGGTTTCCCTACTTTATTCAATTCCCTATATATTGTAGCAGGCGAAACCCCGGTAGGTTCTTCACTTTTCTTAAAAGTCATTCTTTAAGAATGATAGCAGCAATTGCCTAACTTAATTTTTGCCGATTAACATTTGGTCTTCCACATTTACGACATTATCTCTTTAAATGTGTTATACAATTTATTATTGACAAACCAAATGTGACATACTATTATAATATTAACAAATAAAAAAACGCTTACATTTTAAGAAATTAG
>NZ_JBPXRO010000032.1:0-59731 GCF_051842875.1 Neobacillus sp. C211 | reverse complement strand
GGACTTACAGTAGTATAAGATTAGGGTACCAACCTTATTTTTGGCTCAGTAGCTCAGTCGGTAGAGCAAAGGACTGAAAATCCTTGTGTCGGCGGTTCGATTCCGTCCTGAGCCACCATTTTAATTAAATAGAGTTTTTATTGTGGCGATTGTGGCGAAGTGGTTAACGCACCTGATTGTGGTTCAGGCATTCGTGGGTTCGATTCCCATCAGTCGCCCCATAATAAATCTATTATATGCGGGTGTAGTTTAGTGGTAAAACCTCAGCCTTCCAAGCTGATGATGAGAGTTCGATTCTCTTCACCCGCTCCAATTTATGGGCCTATAGCTCAGCTGGTTAGAGCGCACGCCTGATAAGCGTGAGGTCGATGGTTCGAGTCCATTTAGGCCCACCATATATCTTTTCATAGCAGCAACTTTAATTGTTCCGCAGTAGCTCAGTGGTAGAGCTATCGGCTGTTAACCGATCGGTCGTAGGTTCGAGTCCTACCTGCGGAGCCAAACGGGGAAGTACTCAAGTGGCTGAAGAGGCGCCCCTGCTAAGGGTGTAGGTCGGGTGACCGGCGCGAGGGTTCAAATCCCTCCTTCTCCGCCATATATTAAGGCCCCTTGGTCAAGCGGTTAAGACACCTCCCTTTCACGGAGGTAACACGGGTTCGAGTCCCGTAGGGGTCATACAAAAAAACTGATAACAACATGTTATCAGTTTTTTTGTTGTATAGGAAATTATAAAATTAATTATTGTGGATAACACTGAACTAGTTCTCTGAATTTAGCTCCAAAATGTTGATTTGCATTCAAGACTGTAAAGGTCAGTATCAGTTCTAGTGGACCTATGAAAAAAGAACTACAAACGAGGAAGCCTTTTTTATAATAATAATTATATTGATATAACTTTAGAAACCCCCCTCTCCTTAGTAAAAACCCTGATAACGCTTACATTTAGAACAATTCCTCCTAATTTTGGACTATCCATTTTTTAAAATAAAATAACATTTTTTGAATGAAAATCATAAAAAAACTAAAAA
This sequence comes from Neobacillus sp. C211, assembly GCF_051842875.1. NCBI lineage: Bacteria > Bacillati > Bacillota > Bacilli > Caryophanales > Bacillaceae > Neobacillus > Neobacillus sp. C211. Next base: position 58,703 of record NZ_JBPXRO010000032.1, on the reverse strand, counting down.
AAATTTATATATTTTTGGCGATTACTGATAGAAAAATTGGTGTATAGTGTCGAAACTTGTCACACCTTAGGTTTTTATGGCATATAGCCTCAGCTATTGTCAGAAAAGATAAAAAAGTTTTATAAGGAATATTGATTAATAGCCATTATAATTGGTCTTTGAAATACATATTTTCATTGGGAATGAGGAGAGCCATGACAGTGAATACGTTTTTTCCGACTGAGTATCAGTTACATTTATTTCACGAGGGAAATTTTTTCCAAAGTCATCAGCTTTTTGGCGCTCATATCTTTAAGAATTCCGATAAGGTTTATACACGATTTTGCGTATGGGCCCCTAATGCAATGCAGATTAGGCTTGCGGGGGATTTTAATAACTGGAATGGTGAAGGGTATGAATTGCAAAAGGTTAATGATGAGGGAGTTTGGATTCTGATTGTTAATAGGGATCTAACAGGGAAGCTTTATAAGTATGAAATTATTACACATTCTGGTGAGAGGCTGCTAAAATCAGATCCATTTGCTTTTTATTCTGAAATAAGACCGAATACAGCTTCTATTGTTTATTCGTTAAACAATTATGAGTGGCAAGACAATCATTGGATGAATCGAAGAGGAAAAAAGAACCTCCTTTCTGAGCCAGTGGTAATTTATGAATTGCATTTGGGTTCATGGAAAAAGAAGGAAGACGGCGAATATCTAAGTTATAAAGAATTGGCATTGGAACTTATTCCATATGTAATTGAGCACGGATTTACACATATAGAGTTATTACCTCTAGTCGAACACCCTCTCGATGCCTCATGGGGTTATCAAGGAACAGGTTACTTTTCTGTTACATCCAGGTATGGGACACCAGATGAATTTAGAGAATTTGTTGATCTGATTCATCAAAATGGTATTGGGGTTATTCTTGATTGGGTGCCTGGACATTTTTGCAAGGACGCTCATGGCCTTTACCGTTTTGATGGGACTCACATTTATTCCTATAGCACAGCTAGCGACAGAGAGAATGCTGTTTGGGGAACTGCCAACTTTGACCTTGGAAAAGGAGAGGTACAAAGTTTTCTAATCTCAAATGCCCAGTTTTGGATTGACTATTTCCATATTGATGGTTTCCGAATGGACGCAGTAGCTAATATCATTTACTGGCCGAATGGCTCAAATGAAAAGCGTGAAAACCCATTTGGAATTAACTTTTTGAAAAAACTAAACCAACATGTTCATGAGTATGAACCACACTTTTTAATGATTGGTGAGGATTCAACAGAATTTCCTAATGTCACAACACCAGTTGCATACGGTGGGCTTGGCTTTGATTATAAATGGAATATGGGCTGGATGAATGACATGCTTGAATATATGGAAACTCCACCTTACTCGCGCTCACATGTTCATTCTAATGTAACGTTTTCATTTTTATATGCCTTTTTAGAAAATTTTATGCTGCCATTTTCTCACGATGAAGTGGTACATGGAAAAAAATCACTGCTCGATAAGATGCCAGGCGATTATTGGGAGAAATTTGCACAACTTAGACTTTTGCTAGGGTATATGTTTGCTCATCCTGGAAAAAAACTTTTATTTATGGGTTTTGAACTGGGCCAGTTTTCTGAATGGAAAGATAAAGAACAGCTCGATTGGAACTTAATGGACTATGAGATGCATCAAAAATTAAATGCCTACGTAAAGTTTTTAACTAAATTCTATAAACGTTCAAAGGCACTATATGAACTCGATCATTTACAGGACGGATTCGAATGGATTGATGCCAATAATAGCCACCAATCTGTTTTCTCTTTTATGAGAAAAGGAAAAAAGTCTGAAGAAACATTAGTGGTTATTTGCAATTTTACTGGTGTCAATTACCCAATGTATAAAATTGGTGTTCCTAAATCCGGTGAGTATCGAGAAATTTTCAATAGTGATCATATAGAATACGGTGGAGCTGGTTTGGTTAATAAAAAGACTATTATTGCAGAAGAAGAACCATTCCATGGCCAGCCATTTTCATTAAATCTAGCAATTCCCCCATTTGGATTTCAAATCATCAGACCAGTTAAAAAGAGGAAGGAGCGAAAAGGAAATGGCAAAGAAGAAGTGCGTAGCCATGTTATTAGCAGGAGGGAAAGGAAGTAGGCTTAATTCGCTGACAAAGGATTTAGCGAAACCAGCTGTTCCTTTTGGAGGTAAATATCGAATTATTGATTTTGCATTGAGCAATTGCGCCAATTCTGGCATCGATACGGTTGGGGTATTAACACAATACCAACCATTGTTATTAAATTCCTATATTGGGATTGGAAGTGCATGGGATCTTGACCGAAAGGATGGCGGGGTAACTGTATTACCACCGTATGCTGAATCTTCCGAAGTAAAATGGTATACAGGCACTGCAAGTGCGATTTATCAAAACCTTAATTACCTTAAACAATACCAGCCTGAATATGTGCTAATCCTTTCAGGGGACCATATTTACAAAATGAACTATGAGAGCATGCTTGAATATCATATTGAAAAAAGGGCTGACGTAACTATTTCTTTAATAGAAGTTCCTTGGAATGAAGCCAGTCGTTTTGGGATTATGGATACAGACGAAGAACTAAGGATTGTCGATTTTGACGAAAAACCAGCGAATCCAAAAAATAATCTTGCTTCGATGGGCATTTATATTTTTAACTGGAATATACTTAAAGAATATTTAGAAATGGATGACCGTGTTCCTGAATCGAGTCATGATTTTGGTAAAGATGTGATTCCGATGCTTTTAGAGGAAAATAAAAAATTGTTTGCTTATCCATTTAAAGGCTATTGGAAAGACGTCGGTACGGTCCAAAGCCTCTGGGAAGCTAATATGGATCTGCTAAGAGAAGAATGTGACTTAGATTTGTTTGACCACGATTGGAGGATTTATTCAGTTAACCCGAATCAGCCGCCACAATATATTTCGCCGAGTGCGGTGGTTAAAGAGTCACTTATTAATGAGGGATGTACAATAGAAGGGGAAGTAGTGAAATCTGTTCTTTTTCAAGGGGTTACTGTTGGAAAAGGATCCACTATTTTAGAGTCGGTCATTATGCCGGATGCGATCATTGGTAATAATTGTTTGATTGAAAGAGCCATTGTACCTTCTGAAGTGAATGTGCCTGACGGGACAGTTATCCGCTCGTTCGATGAAGAGATTATTCTAGTTACTAATGAAATGTTAAGCGGGTTATACCCTGCTTTTTAATATAATACAGGAGGGACTTGGATTGAAAAAAAAGCTACTAGGAGTCATTGATGCCACCACATACCATGAAGATTTGGAAGATTTATTAACACATCGCGCACTTGCTGCCCTGCCTTTTGCAGGAAGATATCGTATTATTGATTTTGTGCTATCGAATATGGTGAATTCAGGTATTCGAAGTGTGGCAATATTTCCAAAAATGCAGTACCGTTCACTGATGGATCATCTAGGTTCAGGGAAAAACTGGGATTTAGATCGAAAACGGGATGGCCTTTTCTTTTTCCCATCTCCAATAGTTGATTACGATGGAAATACAATTGGTTCGTTTGAGAATTTTGCAGCAAATTTAGACTTCTTTTATCGCAGCACGCAAGAGTATTCGATTATTTCCAATTGCTATACGGTTTTTAATATGAACTTTAGGTCAATCTTAGATTGGCATAGCAATTCAAGATGTGACATTACCGAAATCCATCAGAAGGATGGAGCTTCGATGGAGATGTACTTAATCAAAACATCCCTACTTATTAAGCTGATTGAAACGCGTAATGAAACAGGGTATACCTGTATGAAGGATGTTGTAAATGATATTGAAAATCTTTACTCGATTTGTAACTATGAATATGACGGATATTCCGTGATGATAGATTCGATCGAAAACTATTTTTCTACTAGTATGAATTTGCTACAGTCGGATGTTTGGAAAAAACTTTTTATTAAAGAACAGCCGATTTTCACTAAGGTAAAGGATGAGCCGCCAACGAAATATATTAAAGGGTCTGTTGTGAAAAATGCAATGATTGCCAATGGATGTTTAATTAGCGGTTCAGTAGAAAATAGTATTATATCCCGAGGTGTAAAGATTGGAAAAGGTGCAGTTATTAAGAACTGTATCATTATGCAAAAGTGCCAGATCGAAGATAATTGTTATCTAGATTCCGTTATTTTAGATAAAGATGTGAAAGTTGAAGCAGGAACTCACTTAACTGGAACAGCGGGGTCACCATTTGTGGTTCGTAAAGGGACAAAACAAGGAGCGTTGATGAACTCGTGAAAGTACTATTTGCCGTTTCGGAATGTGGACCATTTGCAAAATCGGGAGGACTTGCCGATGTTGCTGGTTCCCTTCCAAAAGAATTAAAGAGTTTGGGAACTGATGTCAGAGTTATTCTACCTAAATACGGAACAATTTCAGAAGAATTTAAGAGTGAGATGAAAAAGGTTAAAGAATTTACTGTTTCTGTTGGCTGGAGAAATCAGTATTGCGGAATTGAAGAGCTCACACACCAGGGAGTTACATTTTATTTCGTAGATAATGAATACTACTTTAAACGAGAAAATTTATATGGCTATTTTGATGATGGGGAAAGATTTGCTTATTTTAATAGGGCTGTCTTAGACACACTTGCCCAGCTAAACTTTTTTCCAGATGTGTTACATTGCCATGACTGGCACACGGCGATGATTCCTTTTCTGTTACGAACTGAATATTATAAAAGAAAAGGTTACGGCTTAATGCGTACTGTTTTTACGATTCATAATCTTCAATTCCAAGGGATCTTTCCAAAAGAGGTCTTGGGAGACTTGTTAGGAATGGATTACAATTCTTTTCACACTGGTCACTTAGAGTTTTTCGGAAATATCAATTATATGAAGGGCGCTCTTGTATCTGCAGACAAAATTACGACAGTTAGCCCAACCTATAAAGAAGAAATTCAAACACCTGTATTTGGTGAAAAGTTAGACGGTCTCTTAAGAGAAAGAAATGAAGACTTAATTGGGATTTTAAATGGGATTGATGAAGATTTCTATAATCCTGTTTCCGACCCATTAATATATCAAACATATACTGCTGATAAACATCAAAAAAAATCAATCAACAAAAGTGAGATTCAAAAACATTTTGGATTACCACAATCTGCGCGTACACCTTTATTAGTCATGATTACAAGGCTGACAAAGCAAAAAGGACTTGATTTAGTTAAATGTGTCCTTCGTGAAATATTGCAGGAGGATCTGCAGGTCATTATCCTTGGAACAGGTGATTATGAATACGAAGAACATTTAAGACAGGCCGCACGTATTTATCCTGAAAAATTAAGGGTTCATACCGGTTTTAATGAAGGGCTTGCCCATAAACTTTATGCCGCTGCAGACTTATTTTTAATGCCATCCCAATTCGAACCATGCGGGCTTGGACAGTTGATTGCAATGAAATATGGTGCGATCCCGATCGTTAGGGAAACTGGCGGCTTAAATGATACAATAAAATCTTGGAACGAATTTACCGGAAAAGGAAATGGATTTTCTTTTGCAAATTTTAATGCCCATGATATGCTCTATACAATTAAAAGAGCACTAGGCGTTTATCACGATTCAAAATCGTGGAAATCGATTGTAAAACAAGCAATGGAAATGGATTATAGCTGGGCACAGTCAGCATATAGCTATAACCAGTTATATGCAGAGATCGTTGCAAGGAGTGAAACACATGTTTTCTAATACGGTCGAGTTTAAGGGAACTTTTCTAAAAAGGATTGAGATGGTATGTGGGAAGAGTTTTCCTGAAAGCTCAGCCAGGGATCACTATCAAACCCTTGGAACAATGATTAGTGAATTTGTTAGTAATGCTTGGATTACTACAAACGAGCGTCATTTGGCGACAAAAGGAAAGCAGGTTTATTACCTCTCTATTGAATATCTTTTGGGGAAATTACTAAGACAAAATCTAATTAACCTTGGTGTGGAAGAGACGGTGCAAGCAGGCCTAGAGGAATTAGGAATCGATCTAGGAGAATTAGAGGAATATGAGGCAGATGCAGGCTTAGGAAACGGCGGCTTAGGAAGATTAGCTGCCTGTTTTCTAGACTCACTTGCTTCACTTAATCTGCCGGGTCATGGTCATGGCATTCGTTACAAACATGGCTTATTTGAACAAAAAATTGTTGATGGCTATCAAGTAGAATTGCCGGAACAATGGCTTAAGAACGGAAATGTTTGGGAAATCCGTAAAACCGATAGTTCCATCAAAATCCCATTTTGGGGTAAGGTGGAAACGAAGATGGAAAATGGCCGACTTGTGTTTCATCACCTACATGCTGAAACGGTCACCGCAGTACCTCACGACATGCCGGTCATCGGCTATCAGTCAAAAACCATCAATACACTAAGACTTTGGAATGCAGAGCCTTCACAATTTCCCTTACACGAGGATATTTTAAAATATAAACGGGAAACGGAAATGATTTCTGAGTTTTTATATCCTGATGATACCCATGATGAAGGAAAGGTTTTAAGATTGAAACAGCAATACTTTTTGGTATCCGCCAGTATACAATCTATTTTAAAGACCTATCGGAAACAACACAACAGCTTGAAACAACTCCATGAACATATCTGTATTCACATTAATGATACACACCCTGTCCTGGCCATTCCCGAGTTAATGAGAATCCTAATTGATGACGAAGGATTTGATTGGGAGCAGGCATGGCACATTACAAAACATACTATTTCTTACACTAATCATACCACCTTGTCAGAAGCGTTAGAGAAATGGCCAATACATATTTTTCAACCGTTGCTTCCAAGAATATTTATGATTGTAGAAGAAATCAATGAACGATTTTGTCATGAACTTTGGGAGCAAACACCAGGTGATTGGGAGCGGATTAAGGGACTAGCCATCCTTGCCGATAATTATGTAAAAATGGCTCATTTGGCCATCGTCGGAAGCTTTAGTGTGAATGGTGTGGCGAAACTGCATACTGAAATATTAAAGAAACGCGAGATGAATCAATTTTATCAATTGTTTCCTGATAAATTTAACAATAAAACGAACGGAATTGCCTACCGCCGCTGGCTGTTAAAATCGAACCCAAAACTATCTTCATTGATTACAGATACGATTGGGTCTGATTGGACCTATAAAGCTACCGAGCTGTCCCAGTTACTTAGATTTCAAAACGACACTTCATTTTTAGAACAATTATTAAAAATTAAGAATGAAAACAAACAAACACTTGCCAAGATTATTTTCGATAAGACGGGAACTGCCGTTGATACTGGTTCAATCTTTGATGTACAAGTGAAGCGGCTCCACGCTTACAAACGGCAGCTTTTAAATGTCTTACATATTATGCATCTCTATAATCGGATCAAAGAAGATTCAAGCTTCAAGGTTGTTCCAAGGGTGTTTATTTTTGGAGCGAAAGCATCGCCAGGATATTATTATGCGAAGAAAATCATTAAGTTAATAAATACAGTTGCTGAAAAAGTCAACAATGACCCATTTATCAACGACAAAATTAAAGTGATTTTTCTTGAAAATTATCGCGTTTCTCTTGCGGAGAAGATCTTTCCTGCAGCAGATGTCAGTGAACAAATCTCCACGGCTAGTAAGGAAGCTTCTGGAACAGGTAATATGAAGTTTATGATCAATGGGGCATTGACGGTAGGAACCTTGGATGGTGCCAATATAGAAATTCGTGAATTAGTCGGTAATTCCAATATATTCACGTTTGGACTAACTGCAGATGAAGTTCTTCACTACTATCAACATGGCGGATATCAATCCGATGAATATTACCACCACGATTATCGAATTCGTCAAGCCGTTGACCAGCTTGTGAATGGCTTTTTCCCTGGTGTTTATAATGAATTTGAACCAATATTCGATTCACTCCTTCAGGAAAATGATCAATATTTTGTCTTAAAGGATTTTGCTTCCTATGCAGAAACACAACGTTCCATTGGAGAAGCGTTTATTGACCGATTACGTTGGCAGAAAATGAGTCTAAATAATATCGCCCAGGCTGGTTATTTTTCAAGTGATCGTACTATTCAGGAATACGCAGACGACATATGGGGAATAAAGCCTCTACAATAAAAAAACTTCTGCCAGTCTATGGCAGAAGTTTTTTTTATAAGTAATGACCAGCGAAAATTCCGATTGCTAATAAAAACCCAAATATCGTATTGGTTTGTGCTGTTGCTTTCATCGCTGGTGCCATTTGAATCGGCAAGGTATTTTCAATAAATCCTTTGGTTGCTTTAATAGCCTTTGGAGCGCTAAGAATTACAAGTGCTGTCCAAATTGGTAAAACACCAATAATGATGAGTCCCAAAACCCAAAGAAATGAAAAAGTGAACATCCCTGTTAATAAGTAAATAGCACCTTTCTTACCTAATAGAATGGCAACTGTTTTACGGCCGTTTTCTTTGTCGCCATCCAAATCACGGATGTTATTCGATAACATAATCATACCAACCAATATCATACTTGGAACTGAAACGAGAATACTTGTGCTGCTGACTGTTCCCGTTTGAATAAAGAAGGCGATTAAAATAATCAGCATCCCCATAAAGAAACCTGAAAGAATTTCACCAAATGGTGTATAGGCGATCGGGAAAGGACCTCCAGTATAAAAATATCCCACAGCCATACAAATTAGGCCTACAACAGCTAACCACCAGCTGCTATTTGCGCAAATATAGACCCCTAATAATAGAGCAATTCCATAAAAGCCAAAAGCAAGATTTAGGACTGTTTTGGGTTTGATTCCGTCACGAACAATCGTACCGCCAATCCCAACGGATTGGGCAGTATCCAGACCGCGTTTGAAATCGAAATATTCATTAAACATATTGGTTGCAGCTTGAATCAATAAACTCGCTAAAAGCATGGCAAAAAATAGACCAAAATGGATGTTCCCATACTTAAGGGCTAATGCCGTACCAAGCAGAACTGGCACGAATGCAGCGGTTAATGTATGAGGGCGGGTCATTTGCCACCAAACTTGAAAGCCGCGGTTTGATTCAACTACAGGATTCGAGCTTTGCTGTATATTTGGTTGCATAGTATCTCTCCCTTTTTAGTTTTTTTCTCTCTATTTAAAGGTTTAGAATCGATTATTTAATGGGCTTTGCCCAAAACTAAGTGTATGAAATTCAAGGAATAGTGTCAATTAATTTTTCTTATCAAATCTAGAAGATTATACCTGTTTGATTATTATTGGATGGTTGGTGGGAAAATGAAACTAATCAAATGAGAAGGCTTTTTTTATCAGTAAGATGAAAACTTAAGATATAATACGGAATGATGCAGGTTTGCTAGTGACAAGTATTACTGACTTCTTTACAATGAGAGTAGTATGTTAAAATTTGCATTAATATGAATGGATAACAGTCATTTCGGCTGTTTTGGAGGGATTTGTTTGGTTACCATTCAAGAATTGGAAATAATGGAACGAGGTCTTTTGGCTGTTAATCGAGCAAAAGAACTTGGCCGGCCCATTTTAATTAGTGAAGTTTATAAAATGGACACGATTAACCCACTATCATTTTTTAATATAGGAAAAGAACATTATCGCGGGGAACGATTTTTCTGGAAGGACCCAACGGACGAGACGGTGCTAATTGGACTTGGGATTTCGAAACAAATTCAGACGGATCAGGCTTCTGACCGCTTTTTTCATGTTGAAAAGGAATGGGAAAAATTTTTAGAGGACTGCCTCATTTTTAATCCATATACAGAAGTTGGTGTAGGGCCAGTCATGTTCGGTGGCTTCTCTTTTGACCCCTACAAGGATAAAACAGACCTCTGGTCCAAGTACGCTGATTCATTGTTCCACATACCCAAATTTTTATTAAGTATCATTCGAGGTCAAACGTATTTAACCACGAATACAGTTTGTACTCCCCATGAGGATCCTTATATATTTAAGAAAGTAAGCAATGAGAGAAATCAGCTATTAAATTCGCTCCATCAGAATGAACGGATGAGTACAGCGTCACTTCTAGAAACGCGAGAGATTGAACCAGAGAAGTGGAAAAAAACTGTTGATGGAGTTGTGAAGGAATTAACAGAAGGCCCGCTTAAAAAGGTCGTTCTTGCCCGAGAATTACGGCTTATATTTGACGATCAGGTAGAGGCAGAGGATGTATTGAATAATTTATATATGCAGCAGCATGAAAGCTTTATTTTTGCATTTGAATCGAATGGTGATTGTTTTATTGGGGCATCTCCAGAAAGACTAGTGAAAAAACATGGCAATGAGGTTTATTCTACCTGCCTTGCCGGTTCTATTTCACGGGGGAAAACCGAACAAGAAGACCTTAAATTAGGTCAAATGTTATTAAATGATCAAAAAAATCTGATTGAGCATGGTTTCGTGGTAGAAATGATTAAGGAAGCACTTGAAGAATCATGTGAAGAAATTATCCTGCCCGACAAGCCGCAGTTGATGAAGATACGGGATATTCAGCACCTATATACCCCTGTTATCGGAAAATGCCATAATGATGCTTCCTTGTTGTTATTAGTCGAAAGACTTCACCCAACACCAGCACTCGGCGGACTGCCAAAGGATGAAGCAGTTGTAAAGATTAGACAAGTAGAGGAACTGGACCGTGGATTCTATGCTGCCCCTTTAGGGTGGGTGGACTACAGAAAAAATGGCGAATTTGCTGTTTCGATTCGATCTGGATTGATCCAGGGGGATGAAGTATCGTTGTTTGCAGGTTGTGGAGTAGTAGCAGATTCTGACTCAGAAATTGAATATTTGGAGACGAGCTTGAAATTTAAACCAATGCTCCGAGCCCTTGGAGGAAATTAATATGAATCAACAAGAATCATTAACAGCCTATATAGCCGCCGTAGTTTCTGAACTTATTTTTTCGGGAGTTACGAATGTAGTTGTTAGCCCTGGTTCAAGGTCAACTCCAATGGCGATGATCATGGCAGAACATCCTGACCTGAAAGTCCATATCCATGTAGATGAACGGTCAGCGGCTTTCTTTGCGTTGGGAATTGCAAAGTCGTTAAATAAGCCAGTTGCCATACTTTGTACTTCAGGTACAGCCGCAGCAAACTATTTTCCTGCGATTGTTGAAGCGCGTTATGCTCGGGTACCATTGATAGTACTTACAGCGGATCGACCGCATGAACTGCGAGAGGTTGGTGCCCCACAGGCAATCGACCAAATTCATTTATATGGGAAGCATGTGAAATGGTTCTCCGAAATGGCATTGCCTGAAAAAAGTGATGAAATCATTCGCTATGCCAGGACCGTTTGTGCCCGGGCAGTTGCGATTGCCACAAGTGCCCCTTCTGGTCCTGTACATTTGAATTTTCCTTTCAGAGAGCCGCTAATTCCAAAGATGGATGATGACCTCTTCCAGCTTAATGAACGACCAAATGGGTATATAAAAGTTCAAAACGGGGACTTAACCCTTTCAGATGAACATTTTCAGGAAATAGCTGAAAGGCTTAATAAGACAAATAAAGGTGTTATTATTTGTGGAAACATGGGAGGTTCTGAATTTCCTAGAGCGGTTACGCAATTAGCTGAGAAATTAAATTTTCCAATCATTGCAGACCCCTTATCACAATTAAGAAGTGGGCAGCATAGCCTTAAAAATATCATTGAAACTTATGATACCTTCCTAAGGAATGAAGATGCAAAAACCTTCCTTAAACCAGAAGTTGTTATTCGATTAGGTGCGATGCCAATATCAAAAGCATTAACGATCTTCTTAAAAGAAAATGGAGATGCAGAACAATTTGTGATTGATGGCGGCGGAGGCTGGCGTGATCCTTCATCCTTGTCAACCAGTATGATCTTTTGTGATGAATCGGTATTCTGCAAGAAGCTATTGTCATATACGAATGAGAATCCCTCATCCCAATTTTTAACGAAATGGAAAAGGGTAAACGGGCTAACCAAAGAAAATATGAATGCTCTAAGTGATATAACAGAATTAAGTGAAGGCAAACTATTTTATCAATTAGCCGATATGGTGCCAGAGGGTGCTACCCTTTTTGTTGGCAATAGTATGCCAATTCGCGACTTGGATAGTTTTTTTATTAACAATAATAAAGCAATCAAAATAATGGCGAACAGGGGAGCCAATGGGATCGATGGTACGGTTTCGACCGCTCTAGGTGCAGCTTTATACTCAAAATCCTTATACCTTGTCCTTGGCGATTTAACATTTTTCCACGACTTAAATGGTCTGATTGCAGCAAAGTTGTACAATATAGATATTAATATTCTTCTGGTTAACAATAATGGAGGCGGAATTTTTTCCTTCCTTCCTCAATCGGAGCATCCTAAGAATTTCGAACTGCTGTTTGGTACTCCACTAGATCTTGAATTTGAGCATGCGGTTAAAATGTTTAAGGGTAAATTTACGAGGATTGAAGATTGGGACCATTTAGGGTCAGAAATGATGAAGGCTACGGATCAAACAGGGTTAAAAGTATATGAGCTTAGAACAAACAGAGACGTTAACCGTGACGAGCACCGCGGATTTTGGAGCTTTGTTTCCCGGGAAATATCGAACTTTGTCAAAGGTGAACAGTAAATGAAGATTGTTAGCGATGGGATTCAATATCATGTCGAAGATTACGGGGAAGGATCTATCCCGCTTGTTCTTTTACATGGATTTACCGGGGACAGCACGACATGGACTCCTTTCTATGATGCTTGGGGGAAGCAAATGAAACTAATTAATCCTGACATCATTGGACATGGAAAAACAGAATCACCCGATGTACTTAGTCGATATCAAATAGAGTCAGTTGCGAAGGATTTAAATACGATCCTTGAACATTTAGATGTTAAGCAAGTAGATCTACTTGGTTACTCAATGGGTGGAAGACTTGCCCTTACTTTTGCCCTGCTTTTTCCTGAGCGGGTCCGTAAATTAATACTTGAAAGTGCCTCACCAGGTCTGGAAACAGAAAATGAAAGTCAACTTCGCCGTATGAAAGATGCGGAACTTGCTAAATTTATTAAAGAACAGGGGATAAGCGCGTTTGTAGATTATTGGGAAGGGATCCCCCTTTTTCAAACGATGAAACAACTGCCTTCAGCACAAAAGCAGGTCATAAAGGAACAGCGTTTAAACAATTCGCCTACTGGGCTCGCGAACAGCCTGCGTGGGATGGGAACCGGATCTCAGCCTAACTGGTGGGGGAAATTAAACGAACTAACTTGCGAGGTTCTGCTCTTAACGGGTGAAGAAGATAAAAAGTTTTGTGATATAGCGGATAAAATGATGAAAGAGCTAAAAAATGGCTTTTGGGTGGTTATTGAAGGTAGTGGGCATGCAATTCATGTGGAAGAACCAGAAAAGTTTGGTACAATAGTAAGTGACTTTTTGTCAAAAGAATAAATAAGGGAGGATATCATTTTGACAGTAGAATGGATTGCAGGACGCAAATATGAGGAAATTCTATATGAAACATATAATGGTATTGCGAAAATTACCATTAATCGTCCACATGTACATAATGCATTTACACCGAGAACTGTTTCGGAATTAATTGATGCTTTTGCCTTCGCACGAGATGATTCTAGTGTAGGAGTTATTATTTTAACTGGAGCAGGAGATAAGGCATTTTGTTCAGGTGGTGACCAAAAAGTTCGTGGTCATGGGGGATATGTTGGAGAGGATCAAATTCCTCGTCTAAATGTTCTTGACCTACAGCGCCTCATTCGTGTTATTCCAAAACCTGTTATCGCAATGGTAAAAGGATATGCCATCGGTGGTGGTCATGTGCTGCACATTGTGTGTGACTTAACGATTGCAGCTGATAATGCTATTTTCGGACAAACTGGACCGAATGTTGGAAGCTTTGATGCTGGATACGGCTCAGGCTACCTAGCTAGAATTGTTGGACATAAAAAAGCTCGGGAAATCTGGTTCCTATGTCGTCAATACAATGCCCAGGAGGCACTTGATATGGGCTTAGTGAATACGGTTGTTCCGCTTGAAAGAGTAGAAGAAGAAACGATTCAATGGTGTAGTGAAATACTTGAGAAAAGTCCAACTGCCCTTCGTTTCTTGAAAGCAGCCATGAATGCTGATACAGACGGATTAGCTGGTCTTCAACAATTTGCTGGCGACGCAACCCTGCTTTACTATACAACCGATGAAGCCAAAGAAGGCCGTGATTCATTTAAAGAAAAGCGTAAGCCTGATTTTGGTAAATTCCCTCGTTTTCCTTGATAGTTTTACCAGCAGCTTGATGGTTTCCATCAGGCTGTTTTTAATAGAAAAGCGGGGAAAAAGCAAGACAGATTAGGAAGGTGACAATTATGCAAAGCGAAATGATGCCTAATTTTTTGAAGAAAAGAGCGTTTCTAACCCCTGAACGAATAGCTGTTTATTTTCAGGAACAAACCATAACCTTCGGCGAACTCTACCAACGTTCTTATCAAGTGGCAGGACAGTTACAAGGGTTAGGAATGCATAAAAACCAATATGTTGGTGTGTTATTAAATAGCAACCTAGATACAGTTGTAATATTATTTGCCCTTCAACTGTTAGGAGTTAGGGCTGTAATTTTGAACAACCGCCTTTCTCCGTCGGAACTAGTATGGCAGCTAATTGATGCAAAGGCCGTCTCTTTAATTATTGAAGATACTTTTTCTGAAACAAAAACCTTCATAAATAATCAAATTCCATCAATTTGTACGCTGACAAAGGCCGAGATAGTTTTCGGCAGTCAGAACGCGCCCAATATTCAGGAAGAAATCAGCTTATCAGAAATTTGTACGATCATGTATACGTCCGGAACCACAGGAAATCCCAAGGGAGTAATCCAAACCTATGGAAATCACTGGTGGAGTTCCGTTGGTTCAGCCTTAAATTTAGGATTTATTGAAGGGGATTCCTGGCTTTGTAACGTTCCGCTTTTTCATATTAGCGGCTTTTCAATTTTAATGCGCAGTGTCATATATGGAATGCCGATCGTTCTCCACGACCATTTTGATGTTGAAGAAACTATTTATGATATTCATGATAAAAAAGTGACCATCATGTCAGTGGTTGGTACTTCCCTGAGACGAATAGTTGATGCTCTTCGAGAGAGGCGCCTGCCTAATCATTTTCGCTGTATGCTTCTTGGAGGAGGACCTGCACCATTACCATTACTCCAAGCGTGTATAGAAAAAGAAATTCCTGTATTCCAAACCTATGGAATGACCGAATCCTCCTCGCAAATCGTGACGCTCGCTCCAGAATATAGTCTGACGAAGCTAGGCTCGGCAGGAAAGCCGTTGTTCACCTCGCAGCTTCAAATAGTTGCAGAAGATGGTGGTCTGGCTCCCTCAGGTATGCCAGGTGAAATTGTCATAAAAGGACCCAATGTTACCCCAGGGTATTTATTCCTACCTGAAGTAACAGAAGAAAAGTTTATTAATGGCTGGTTCCACACGGGAGATGTGGGCTACTTAGATGAAGATGGCTTCTTATATGTACTCGATCGGCGTTCTGACTTAATTATTTCAGGGGGAGAGAATATTTACCCTGCAGAAATTGAGGCAGTTTTGTTAGCCCATCCGGATGTTTCAGAGGCTGGTGTGACAAGTTTAGAGGATACTGAGTGGGGACAAGTGCCGATTGCTTATATTGTAAAAAGAGAAGGAACAAATCCTTCGGTTGGAGCACTTGAGCAATTTTGTAAAGAGCGTTTAGCCAAATATAAAGTCCCTAAAGCATTTTATTTTACTAAGGAACTACCTAGAAACGCATCGAAAAAAATACTCCGCCGAGAGCTCCGAGAGTGGGTGAAAGAGGAGATCCGGTAATGAAGATAGCAGCAGTAGAGTTAAATGTCATTCAAATGCCCTTAAATGACCCGTTTCTGACCCATTTAGGAGCCGTGAAGAACCGTGAGGGAATAATCATTAAGATAACCAATTCCGATGGTGTATCAGGGTTTGGAGAGGGCGTTGCCTTTTCTACTCCTTGGTACACAGAAGAAACGGTTAAAACAAGTTTACATATGTTAACTGATGTTTTGATTCCACTCCTTCAAAAAGCACCTTTAAACCATCCTGAGGAGGTCTCTCAGCTGTTTAGCTCGGTAAGAAGGAACAATATGGCTAAGGCTGCCTTAGAAACAGCTGTATGGGATTTATTTGCGAAGAGTCATTCGCTGCCACTATCAAAACTGCTTGGGGGAACACGATCTTTGATTGCGTCAGGGGTTGTAGTGGCCACAGATTCCACTAAAAATGCACTCCAGCAAATTGAGCAATATCTAGAGGACGGTTATCAAAGGATTAAAGTTAAAATAAATCCACAGCAGGATTATGCTTTTCTTTCTGAAATTCGCCGTTTTTATCCTGAACTGCCAATCATGGCAGATGCGAATTCTGCCTATACGATTAAGGATATAGAACGAATAAAAGCTCTTGATGACTTTAAGTTGCTGATGATCGAGCAGCCGCTGGGATATGATGATATTCTTGAACATGCCTTGCTTCAAAAAGAAATTAAAACACCTATTTGTTTGGACGAAAGCATTGTCAGCTATGATGATGCTCGAAAAGCCATCGAGTTCGGAAGTTGTCAGGTAATAAATATTAAAGTGGGCAGGGTAGGGGGCTTGTATGAAGCGAAACGAATTCATGACTATTGCTTCGAAAAGGGCATACCGGTTTGGTGTGGGGGTATGATCGAGTTTGGGGTTTCTAGGGCCCATAATATTGCACTCGCCTCATTACCAGGATTTTCGATCCCAGGAGATATCTCTGCTTCTAATCGTTTTTGGGAGGAAGATATTATTACCCCAGAAGTAAACGTTAAAAACGGTTTTGTCAAAGTCCCATCCGGTCCTGGGATTGGATTTGAAATAAACGAAAAAAGATTACAAGAAACCTTACTGTGGAAAGAAACAATTGTTTTATAAAAATGTTTTTATAAAGCTCATAGTTAATTTTGGAACAATGTTGATTGGAGCGAAGCGTCTGAAGCGGAAATCAACATCCAAATTTAAAAGAGAATATATAAAAATGAACCAGGTCAAAAGCGGCCTGGTTCATTTCATCTTCAAATTTAGTTATTTAACGCTATCTCTAATGATTCAAGATTTTTATTCATTAATGAAAAATAGGTTTCTTTGTTTTTGATGTTGTCGGTAGACAAAACAGCAAGATTATGAATGTGTAATGCCTTTGCCCCAATTTCTTTTTGAACAATTTTTCCGAGTTTTGATTGGACATTTTGTTCGAAAAGCATATAGTGTATACCATCATGTTCAGCTACAGAAATAATTTTTTCTAATTCCTTTTGGGTTGGCTCATTAGCAGTCGAAAGACCAGATATACTGATTTGTTCAATCCCATAACGTTTTTCCCAATAACTGAACGCCGCATGTGTAACGATAATCTTTTTATGCTTCGCATGTGTAATTGTCTGCTTATATTTAGTATTTAGTTCATCTAACTTTTGGGCAAGTTGTTTAAAATTCTCATTGAATAGTTCTTTGTGCTGCGGCATTTGTTTAATTAATGAATCACGGATGACAGCAGCCATTTCCTTTGAATAAATGGGGTCAAGCCATACATGTGGGTTGACATCCGAATTGCTATGGTCATGTTCTTCTTCATGTGAATCGTCGCTTTTTGGGAGTTTTAGTTCCTCAGCCGTTGGGACTAATGTGACATGTTCATTTTTCAATGTTCCCTTTGCTTTTTCCACAAATCCTTCAAGTCCAAGTCCAATGTAGAAAAATAAGTCGGAATCGGCTAAATTCATCATATCCTTTTGGGATGGTTCAAATGTGTGTTCATCTGCCCCAGGTGGATAGATCGTTTTTACATTTACATATTTTCCACCAATTTGTGCAGTAAAATATTGAAGTGGGAATACTGTTGTATAAATAGTTAACTGGTCCTTCCTTTTTTGTACATGGTCTTTACCATTTGAACACGCGGACAAAAGAAGACTTAATGGTAACAGAAAAGAAAGGAAAAGGATGATTTTTTTCATAAAGACTCCTTTAATATATAATTAAATCGGATTAATTACGATTTATTATCGAAATTTTTTTTGAATTCTGAATGATTACGAATGTATAATACGGAACGATTCCGATTTCCATTTGTATCTTACAAAAAAAATTCCGCAAAAGCAAGTATAAAAATTTGGTTTCATCATTAAAAATTAGGTATGCTTAGAAAGAAACAATAGAAAGGATGGTTATCATGAGTAACCCTACATTATTGAATGAGCTGTTAGACTATAATAAAAAATTTGTGGAGAACCACGAATATGAAAAGTATGAAACAACTAAATTCCCTAATAAACGCATGGTGATTCTTACATGTATGGATACCAGATTATTGGAATTATTGCCGAAAGCATTGAATTTGGGAAATGGTGATGCAAAGATCATAAAAGACGCAGGGGGTCTAGTGTCACACCCTTTTGGAAGTGTGATGAGAAGTATACTGATTGCTGTATATCAATTGAAGGCTCAAGAGGTTTTAGTCATTGCCCATTATGATTGCGGCATGAGCGGTCTAAAAGCAGAACCAGTGATCGAGAATATGATGGAACGTGGAGTATCAGAAGAAACGATTGACACGCTTACATATTCTGGAATAAACATTAAAAAATGGCTTCATGGATTTGATAATGTGACCGAGAGTGTTGAGCACAGTGTAGGTATCATAAAAAATCATCCATTAATGCCAAAAGGTGTTCCTGTTCATGGATTGGTCATCGACCCAAAGACAGGAAAGCTTGATTTAATTGTTGATGGCAATAAGAATTAAAGCTTTTCTTTTTCAGGAACAGGATCCAAGCCACCAGGATGAAAGGGATGACATTTTGATATCCTTTTGATGGTGAGCCAGCCGCCTTTTAAAGCACCAAACCGCCCAATCGCTTCCAGACCATAATGGGAACAAGTAGGATAAAAACGGCAGGTCGGCGGTTTTATAGGTGAGATAACAATTTGATAAAAACGTATAATCGCTAGGAAGGCTTTTTTTAACATGTCAATCTCTCCTTAACTACAATTAACTACAAGATACCATAAATAAATAATATCGTCTAAATTGTTAATTGTATGTAAGTGGATGAAAAAACTCGGAATTTATTGTATGATAAATGGTAGATAAAAAAAGGAGTGATATCGATGCCTTCAGTTGAAAGCTTTGATTTAGATCATAACGCTGTTAAAGCCCCTTATGTGAGACATTGCGGGGTCCACAAAGTTGGAAGTGATGGTGTTGTTAATAAATATGATATTCGCTTTTGCCAGCCCAATAAACAGGCGATGAAACCTGATGTCATTCATACACTAGAACACTTGCTTGCCTTTAATCTTCGTGAGCACTCCGAGAAGTATGATCACTTTGATATTATCGATATTTCACCAATGGGCTGCCAAACCGGCTATTACCTTGTTGTCAGCGGCGACCCGACTGTGGAGGAAATCATTGATCTTCTTGAGGATACAATGAAGGCTGCAGTTGAAATCGTCGAAATTCCTGCTGCAAATGAACGACAATGCGGCCAAGCAAAACTGCATGATTTGGAAGGCGCTAAACGTTTAATGCGTTTCTGGCTTGAACAAAGTAAGGAAGACCTTAAACAGGTATTTGCTTAATTAGAAAAGCTGAAGCTAGACAAATAATAAAAATTCCTATTCTACTTGAATAGGAATTTTTTTAAGCTTTATTTTGATCCTGATTATGTTCTTGGTCCTTCTCTTGGTCAAGATATGGATTATTTTCTATTGGGTCCACAGTATGTTTATATGTGTAGGCTTTAGAAGTGGTGCCCACGGCTAGAAGCAGGACAATGATAACAATAATAATACAAATAACAGCTACTACATACATTCGTGTGAATGCCTCCTTTTTTCTTTATTGTAGCATAAATGGATGCTTTTTTGAGAAAAGAAAAAGGGAAGCCCGTGTTTGAGCTTCCTTCCTTATGTTTTTATGTACAATCAATGAATATTTCGAGGATGATAAGTATTTGTACGATGTTGTCCGTACTCTTCTTGGGCAAATTTACCTTTCAAACTTTCAATTAAATAAATACCCATTAAATTGTATAATTCCTGCTTATCCATTTCTTGGATTAAAGCAAGTAGATCCTCATGTGACATCTCTTCTAAAAAGGCAAATGCTAGCATGTCGATATCCTCTTCATCACCGGTTAGCTTGTTTCGGTACATTTCGTACAACTCATCAACTAATTTCATTTCGATACACCTCCTAGTTATTCTTTTCCCTTATAAGTATAAAATAATTCTACCTTAACCGTTTGTAAATTAACAGAAAAATCTGTTTCTTTGATTGTATGTTTATTATAGCGTATTCATTTCTAAAAAAATAATCGAAATTTGACAAAGAATAAATTTTTTCTATTTGCAAATTACTAATGAGTAAAAGGGGATGACATAATGGATCAGCAAAAGAAGACCTATTATATAGATGTTGGAAGCGGTGAAATATCTCAAAGTGCAACAAGTTCAACCTGGAGCTATAAAATACAGGCAGATAATGAAGAAATAACTCAGCTGCGCGAGCTTTTTGACCAAAACTATTCCACCGAGTGGAAAAACTTCATTAGAGCCCATGTGCCTTATGTTGAGTATCATTATGACCGTGAAAACGATGCATATGACAGTACGATTCAGCAAGTATATGGGATGTTGCATAAACTTGGTGACGCGGAAGCAAAAAATCATATTGAAAGTATGAATATACTACCAAAATAAAATTTTCACCTGTAAGAAAAATCCTAACTTTAGGATTTTTCTTTTTTTTATTATAATTAAGTATAAAATAGTTGAGGCGGAAATTAGATGATGCGATTTTTAGATGAAAATGGGAATCCAGTAGAATTGTCTTTTTTACCAAATGCTTTCGAAGAGGAAGCAAAACATGTGTTAGTCATTTGCCAGTATGGGGAAGAGTGGCTATTGACGAACCATAAAAAAAGAGGACTTGAATTTCCGGGTGGAAAAATGGAATCAGGGGAAACTCTTGAGGAGGCAGCCCACCGAGAAACTTATGAAGAGACAGGTGCAATCCTAGGTGAGCTAAAATTTATTGCTGAGTATAAATTTACCGACCCAATGAGGTCTTATGTGAAGGCTGTCTTTTGGGGAAAGGTCGCTAGGGTTGAAGAAACGACTAGTTACCACGAAACCAATGGTCCTGTTGTTGTTAAAGGAGATATATTGCAACAGCGATTTGAGGATGATTACAGCTTTATTATGAAAGACCAAGTCGTCGAGCAATGCGTTAAACTCATTCAAAAGCACGAAAAAGAATAGCAGAAAGTACATGACAATCCACTATTCTTTGATAATTTTTTTCTCTAATAATTCAACAAGCTGGTACATAATGGTAGCAAATACCGCGATAACCAAAAGTGATAAGAAAACAAGTGTAAAATTAAATACTTGGAAGCCATAAATGATCATGTATCCAAGTCCTCTAGAGGATACAAGGAATTCTCCTACGATCACACCGACCCAAGACAGACCGACATTTACCTTAAGAGTAGAAATAATCGTTGGAAAACTCGCGGGGAGGATAGCTTCTTTAAAGCATTGCCAACGAGTTGCTCCGAAAGTTTGGAGTACTTTAAGATAATTCGGATCCACCTCTTTAAATGAGGTATATACCACAATGGTGGTAATGATAATTGAGATAATCGCACCCATGGCAATAATCGATGAATACCCAGGGCCTAGCGCCACAATCAAAATGGGCCCTAATGCGACTTTCGGCATGGCATTTAAAATAACAAGATAAGGATCAAGCACCCTTGAAATCATTGGTGACCACCAGAGGATAGCAGCTAATATCGTACCCAGTAGTGTGCCTAGAATAAATCCTAGGACGGTTTCCGTTAAGGTTACGCCAATATTGCTAACTAAAGTTCCATCCTGAATTTTTTCCAGGAGTAAATTCCATATCTTTGAGGGAGAACTGAAAAGAAGCGGGTCAATCCACTGTTTTTGACTAAACAATTCCCAACTAGAGAAAAAGACGATAAAAATGATCGCCTGATAAAATCCGACCCATCTTTTCTCAACCTGCAATGATTGAATATAGTTTTTATGGAGGAGTTCCAGTTTATTCTTTTTCTCGCTCAAGAGACTCCAACTCCCTCCATATGGTTTGAAAGATACTTGTATATGCCTCATGATTTCTTGCTTCAAATGGGGATATATTTCTTAGTTCCTCCGGCATCGTAAATGTTTTATAGATTCTCCCGGGACTTGGTGAAAGCAGAAAAACGCGATCGCTCATGGCAATAGCCTCACCAATATCGTGAGTAACGAGAATAGCTGTTTTTCCAAATTTATCTAATGTTTGTGATACTAAATCCTCCAATTTAAGCTTAGTTTGATAATCGAGAGCGGAAAAAGGCTCATCAAGCATAAGCAGTTTTGGTTCTGTGGCAAGCGTCCGGACGAGAGCCACCCGCTGCCTCATACCCCCTGATAACTGCCTAGGAAGCTGTTTTTCCACCCCTGTTAATCCGATTTGGCTTAACAGGTCAAGGGTAGCCAATCTTGTTTTTTGGTTCAACTGCTTTGATAACTTCAAACCGATCAGGATATTCTCTTCAATCGTTTTCCAAGGGAACAAATAATCTTGTTGGAGCATATAACCGATTTGGTTTTTTGCGGTAGTTACCGGTTTTTTTTCTAACAAGACAGTACCTTGCGTTGGTTTAAGCAAACTAGAAATAATGGAAAGCAGAGTCGTCTTACCACAGCCGCTGGGGCCGAGGAGGGAGACAAACTCGCCCTCCTCCACTGTTAATGAAATATCGGAGAGGGCCGTGGTGGCAGAGGCTTTAGTAAAATAGGTGTGATGAATATTTTGAACGGTCAAAAAGCTCATAAGAACGGCCTCCCTTTCCTTTATTCTTTTATTATCTTGTCAGCGATTTCTGTATTTACAAGTGTTTGATGATCTACTTCTTTTGGCAGTACTCCTGCTTCGTTCATGATGTTTTGTAGATTGTTCCACTCCTCTTGGTCAAGGATTGGATCTGTTGCAAAAGATCCTTGATTTTTATAACGCTCAACAACAGTGGTCATAATTTCTAAATCTGTATCTGGAAAAAACGGTTCCACCGCTTTTGCAATTTCCTCAGCACTGTGCGACTCTACCCATTGTTGAGCTTTGTAAATTGCTCGTGTGAACTTTTCAATCGTTCCCTTATTTTCTTTCATATAGCTTTCCTTGGACATAAACGTAGTATATGGTACGTGGCCAGACTCTTTACCGAAGGAAGCAACAATATGACCTTTTCCTTCTTTTTCAAAAATACTAGCCGTTGGCTCAAATAATTGCACAAATTCGCCCGTTCCAGAAGCAAAGGCATTGGCAATATTGGCGAAATCAATGTTCTGGATTAAGTTCAAATCCTTTTGAGGATCAATCCCATGCTTCTTTAAAACAAATTCGCCAACCATCTGTGGCATGCCGCCTTTACGTTGCCCTAAGAAGGTTTTTCCTTTTAAGAGGTCCCATGAAAAATTATCAATCTTTTCTCTAGCAACGAGGAAAGTACCATCGGTCTGGGTTAATTGTGCAAAATTGATGACGGGGTCGTTTGCGCCTTGGGCATAAACATAAATCGATGTTTCTGAACCAACTAGGGCAACGTCCGCCCCCCCAGAAATCAGAGTGGTCATGGTTTTGTCGCCGCCGGGTGTTGTTGTTAGCGTGACGTCTAAACCTTCAGCTTTGAAAAATCCTTTGGCTAGGGCAACATACTGCGGGGCATAGAAAATGGACCGGGTAACTTCAGCGATTCGAACTTTCTCAAGTTTCTTTGTTTCATTTTTTGTGGAGCTATTACAAGCGACAAGTGAAAACATAAGTATAGTGATAAGCAGAAAGGAGAAACTGAACTTTAACGATTTTTTCATGAAGCGAGCCTCCTTATTTATCATAAAAAATCTGGGCTAATTGCCTAAGATATCGTATGAAGAGGAGAAAAATGTGTGAATGCCTAGAGAGAATAAATTTTATAAAAAAGGGAAGTTTTGCTGATGAGCCAATACAATGACGGAAAGATTGTTGATATCACGCGCTTTCCTTCTCCAAATCCAAATATTGAATTAAAAGTAATCACTTACCTTTCCAATGGATTACGAGTGAAAGGCATGCTTGCGGAACCGATTGGGGAAGGTGAGTATGATGGATTCCTTTATTTACGCGGCGGCATTAAAAATGTTGGTAAAGTTCGACCAGCAAGGATTGCCCAGTTCGCAGCTGAGGGCTTTGTTGTTTTTGCACCTTATTATCGTGGAAATCAAGGTGGGGAAGGCAATGAGGATTTTGCCGGGGACGACAGGGAAGACGCCTTTTCCGCCTTTTTGCTGTTAAAATCTATGCCCAGAGTACGTGAAATACATATATTTGGGTTCTCGCGGGGTGGTGTAATGGCGCTTTTGACAGGAATTGAATTCCCTGAGACCGCGTCTGTTGTCAGCTGGGGCGGGGTCAGTGATATGTCTCTCACCTATTTGGAACGTAAAGATTTACGCAGAATGATGAAGAGGGTCATTGGCGGAACCCCTCAGAAATTTCCGGAACGGTATCAAGACAGGACCCCTCTTTATCAAATAGAAAAGATCAAAGCCCCTGTCCTGATTATCCATGGTGCTAAAGACGGAAATGTTTCGGTGGAGCATGCGTATCGTCTTGAAAGAAGGCTGAGGTTAGTAGAAAAACCAGTCGAAGCATGGTATTTTAACGAATTTACACATTACTTCCCACCAGCAGTAAATAGAAAAGTCGTGAATGATTTAACGAAGTGGATGAAAAGTCACCGTAAAAGATGATAATATATAGGTATTACAAGTAGAGGAGCGGATGTTTATGGGTATGCCTCTTGAGTTAAATACGATGATTGTAACTAAAGGTAGAGAAAAACGAGTGGAAGAAAACGTCTTTTTGCTAGAAAAAGAAGGGTACAGACTTTATCCAATTGAGATTCCGATTGATGTAAGAAAAACAATCGATAGTGATTCAAGTGGTACCGCATTGATAAAAAAAGTCGAGTTGCAAAATAACAGCACGACCATAACCTATCAATTAATTTCATTAAATTCGACTAACTAATGAGATTAGAAAGCCCATATCGAATCGATATGGGCTTTCGATATTATGCTATTGGTCCGCCTTTTTCTTCAATATCACGTGAAACATTAGTGAACTTTTTAAAGTTTTCGCGGAACTTTGCGGCTAATTCCTTTGCTTTCTTTTCATATGCCTGCGAATCCGACCAAGTTTTAATCGGCTGTAGGACTTCGTCTGGTACACCTGCAATATGGAGCGGGATATTTAATCCAAAGATCGCGTCCTTGACAGTCTCCACATGGTTTAATTCTCCCTCAAGAGCGGCTTCAACCATAGCGCGCGTGTAGGAAAGTTTCATTCGATTACCGACCCCATATTCGCCGCCGGTCCAGCCAGTATTGACAAGAAAAACATTGGCATTGTGCTCAAGTATTTTTTCACCGAGCATTTCTGCGTAACGAGTCGCAGGCAGCGGCAGGAATGGAGCACCAAAGCAAGTGGAGAAGGTAGCTTGTGGTGACGTTATTCCACGCTCTGTTCCGGCTAGTTTTGAGGTGTAGCCACTTAAAAAGTGATACATTGCTTGTTCCTTTGTTAATTTTGAAATTGGAGGCAAGACTCCGAATGCATCAGCGGTTAAAAAGACAATCGTATTTGGGTGGCCAGCGATACTTGGTTGAACAATATTATCAATTGCGTCAATCGGATAAGCGGCACGTGTATTTTCGGTCAACGTTCCATCATCATAATCAGGGATTCTTGATTCCTGATTCAATGTTACATTTTCTAGGACAGTTCCAAAGCGGATGGCATCAAAGATTTGCGGCTCCTTTTCACGAGAAAGATTGATACATTTTGCGTAGCAGCCCCCCTCGATATTAAAGACACCATTAGAGGACCAACCGTGCTCATCATCACCAATTAATCGACGATTGGAATCCGCTGATAAAGTTGTTTTGCCAGTTCCAGACAAGCCAAAGAATAAAGCAACATCGCCTTCAATCCCAACATTGGCAGAACAGTGCATCGAAAAAATATTGTTTTCAGGCAGTAAATAATTCATTACAGAAAAAATCGACTTTTTCATTTCCCCTGCGTATTCTGTACCACCTATTAAAACAATTCTTTTTTCAAAAGAAATCATAATAAATGCTTCCGAGTTGGTACCATCGATAGCCGGATCTGCTTTGAAATTAGGTGCAGAAATAACGGTAAATCCAGCATCATGGGTAAGTAGTTCAGCATCCGACGGGCGAATAAATAACTGGTGTACAAATAAATTTTGCCACGCTAATTCATTTACCACTTGGATGGATAAACGTGATTTTTTATCAGCACCCGCAAATCCTTTAAAAACAAAGATCTCATTTTTCTGTTGTAAATAATTAATGACCTTTTGATAAAGCTTTGTAAAAACCGGTTCTGAAATTGGTTGATTGGTCGTGCCCCATTCAATTTTGTCTTTAGTTGAATCTTCTAAAACAATGAATTTATCCTGTGGAGACCGGCCAGTATACTTTCCAGTAGCGACACTAATTGCTCCCGTAGAAGTTAATGCTCCTTCATGACGGGTTAAGACTTTCTCAACTAATTGAGGAACAGATAATTGCACATGAACATGACTTTCATTTAACAATTGATTTAATTCATTAGGAGTATCAACAGAATTCATTTAATGAGACCTTCCTTTATTTAGTTTTTAGATTGTTAATAATATAAAAAGTATAACACATTAGCTGAATTAATGTATCCTATTTAACTGGATTTATATATTATAAAACTTTAATTGAAGATATAAAAAAAATTTATAAAAGATACTAACATATTTCGTATATTTCCCATTTTGTTGAAAAACATTTCTTAAAAAATTCATTGACATTGTTGGGCAGTGTGATATTATTCTAATTTGAACGGATACTCTCTTATCCTGAGCTGGTGGAGGGACAGGCCCAATGAAACCCAGCAACCTGCAGTATGAAAAGATTGACCACTTAAAAGGTCCTTTTCAGGATGCGAAGGTGCTAATCTGACGCAAGGCTTTGACCTTGAACGATAAGAGCGAAAGGCCCGGAACAACCTTTCCTCTCTGGTAAGGTTTTTTGTTTTGTATAAGTCCTTTATGAAAAGAGTCTCTAATAAAAATCCTTTGTTAATTACATACTAAGGGAATGAGTACCGTATCAAATTCTCGATGTTTAAGGAAGTATTCCTGTAACCTTTCTAAAACCTCGATTATCTCATATTATAGGAGGAATTCAGATGTCAACAAAACGTCGTTTGTTCACTTCTGAATCAGTTACTGAGGGTCATCCTGATAAGATCTGTGACCAAATTTCTGATTCCATTTTAGATGCTATTTTAGCAAGGGATGCTAATGCCCGTGTTGCGGCTGAAACTTCAGTAACAACAGGACTAGTGCTAGTAGCAGGAGAAATCACCACATCTACCTACGTGGATATTCCAAAAATTGTTCGTGAAACGATTAAAAACATCGGCTACAATCGCGCGAAATTCGGTTTTGACTCAGAAACCTGTGCTGTTTTAACATCTATTGATGAACAGTCTCCAGATATCGCGATGGGTGTTGACCAAGCTTTGGAAGCCCGTGAAGGTCAAATGTCTGATGAACAAATCGAAGCAATTGGTGCAGGGGACCAAGGTTTAATGTTTGGTTTTGCTTGTAATGAAACAAAAGAGCTTATGCCTCTTCCTATTTCACTAGCGCACAAACTTGCTCGCCGTTTAACAGAAGTACGTAAAGATAAGGTTCTTGATTACTTACGTCCAGACGGAAAAACACAAGTAACGGTTGAATATGATGAGAACGATAAACCAGTACGTATTGATACGATTGTTATTTCCACTCAACACAATCCTGAAGTTGAGTTAGAGCAAATTCAACGTAACTTGAAGGAATATGTTATTAATCCGGTAGTTCCAAAAGAATTAATCGATGAAAAGACAAAATACTTTATTAATCCAACCGGCCGTTTCGTTATTGGCGGACCACAAGGGGATGCTGGCTTAACAGGCCGTAAAATCATTGTAGATACGTATGGTGGATATGCTCGCCATGGCGGTGGTGCATTCTCTGGTAAGGATCCTACAAAAGTGGACCGTTCAGCTGCCTACGCCGCACGTTATGTTGCCAAAAATATCGTTGCCGCTGGCCTTGCTGATAAGGTAGAAGTTCAACTTGCCTATGCAATTGGAGTTGCTAGACCCGTTTCGATTGCAGTTGATACGTTTGGGACAGGTAAAGTGAGCCAAGACGTGTTAGTTGATTTAGTAAGTGAAAACTTCGACCTTCGTCCTGCAGGTATCATTAATATGTTGGATCTTCGTCGCCCAATTTACCAACAAACAGCAGCTTATGGTCATTTTGGCCGTACAGATGTGGATCTTCCTTGGGAGCGCACAGATAAAGTAGAAACATTACGCCAACAAGCAAATCTATAAAACGTTATGGGGGTTACATTCTACATGTAGCTCCCGTTTTTATTTCTCCGTCTATTTACCTGTATAGTAATTCAATTAGTGAATAAAATGTAATGTTTAGGCAGGTCAAAAGAAGTAAAAAATGATGATAATTAATTTGCCTATTGTTCACAGTGCAATTTTAATAAAAAAAGTGGTAGTATTAGAGAGTATGTTTTTCTGTCTAGCACTAACGCAAGGCGTTTGCGCTTTGGAGCAATACGTCCTTTTAAAGGATATTTAGAATGAGGTGAAGTACATAATGTGTGGTTTTATCGGTTGTGTACACGACAAAACACAAAACTATAGTGATGAGCAAAAACAACAATTTAAAAATATGAACGATATTATAACTCATCGCGGGCCGGATGATGATGGTTTTTATTATGATGATCATATCCAATTTGGGTTCCGCCGTTTAAGTATCATTGATATTGAGAGTGGTCATCAACCGCTTACGTATGAAAATGAACGCTATTGGATTATCTTTAATGGTGAAGTTTATAACTATGTAGAACTGCGCGAGGAACTATTGAGCGAAGGATTAACCTTTTCAACTAGCTCTGATACCGAGGTTATTATTGCACTCTACAGCCATTTGAAGGAAAAAGCCGTCGAAAAACTACGCGGAATGTTCTCCTTTGTCATCTGGGATAAACAAGAACAAACTCTTTATGGCGCGCGTGATCCGTTCGGGATTAAACCGTTTTTTTATTTTGAAGATGGTGAAAGAACATTTTTTGCCTCTGAGAAAAAGAGTATTCTATTGGGGCTCGAAAATGATGTTATTAACTATGATTCCTTGCAGCATTATTTGACCTACCAATTTGTTCCTGAACCAACCACCATGTCTGATGGTATTAAGAAATTAGAGCCAGGTCATTTTTTTACCAAAAAGATTGGCTCACCAATGGAAATCAAAAGATATTGGAAAGCACACTTTAAACCAGTTCACAAATCAGAGCCTGACTTTATCAAGGAAATTAAAGATGTCCTGTTCGATTCTGTAAAAATGCACATGCGCAGTGATGTTCCAGTAGGCTCATTCCTTTCTGGCGGGATTGATTCTTCGATTATTGCATCGATTGCAAAAGAATATCACCCTGCGATTAAAACCTTTTCGGTAGGTTTTGAGCATAATGGATTCAGTGAAATTGATGTCGCAAAAGAGACAGCTGAGAAGCTTGGTGTCGAAAATATCAGCTATGTGATTTCACCGCAGGAATATATGAATGAAATTCCAAAAATTATGTGGCATATGGATGATCCGCTGGCAGACCCTGCTTGTGTCCCGCTTTATTTTGTTGCCCGTGAAGCGAGAAAGCACGTAACCGTTGTTCTTTCAGGTGAAGGTGCAGATGAATTATTTGGCGGCTACAATATTTATCACGAGCCGCAATCCTTAGAGGTGTTTAATAAAATTCCGAGAGCAGGAAAAGTGCTTTTAAAAGGGATAGCGGGTATGATGCCTGAGGGAATGAGAGGAAAAAGCTTTATAGAACGCGGTGTAACTCCTATGGAAGAACGTTACATTGGTAATGCGAAAATGTTTACCGAAGAAGAAAAGCGCGAACTACTAAATGTCTATCGTGAGGGATTAGATTACACTGATATAACGAAGCCGCTTTACGCTGAATCGAGTGGTTATGATCCTGTTGACCGGATGCAGTATATTGATATCCATACATGGATGCGCGGCGATATTTTGCTGAAGGCCGATAAAATGACGATGGCTCATTCCTTAGAACTTCGTGTGCCATTCCTTGATAAAGCGGTCTTCGAAGTGGCATCAAAAATTCCGACCAGCCTGAAAACAGTGCATGGAACGACGAAGTATATCTTACGTAAAGCAGCCGAAGGTGTTGTACCTGCCCATGTACTTGATCGGAAGAAACTTGGGTTCCCTGTACCAATCCGTCATTGGTTAAAGGATGAAATGAACGAATGGGCGAAGAAGATCATCCGCGAAAGCAATACGGATCATTTGATCAATAAATCATATGTGCTTCAATTGCTTGAAGACCATTGCCAAGGTAAAGCCGATAATAGCAGGAAGATTTGGACTGTGCTGATGTTCATGGTATGGCATCAAGTATATGTTGAAGATGTCTATTCCTTTCAACGTGATTACGCACTAGAAAAGGCCCTGCAAACATCGAAAAATTAATCGTAAAAGCACCCAAATTTCTTGGGTGCTTTTGCTTTTTTTATTTTTGAAGTGACTTATAATATTGTCCCTTTTCTGCATATTCTGTAGAGATTCTTACCATATCTTTTATGTCTTCTGGTGTTAATTCTCTAATAACTTTTGCCGGTCTGCCAAATGCTAAGGTATTAGGGGGAATTTTTTTCCCTTGCGGAACCAGACTGCCAGCTCCAATAAAAGCACCTTCGCCGATTTCGGCATTATCAAGAATGATGGAACCCATTCCTATTAACGCTTTTTTTCGAATGATACAACTGTGTAGAATAACCTGATGACCAATCGTTACTTCATCTTCTAAAATTAGCGGGTTATTGGGGCTTTGGTGTAAGATAGAATTATCTTGTATATTTACTTTCTTACCAATAATGGTTGGGGCTACGTCCCCTCTGATAACGGTGTTAAACCAAACACTTGATTCATCGCCAATCTCAACATCACCGGTAATCGTCACATAGTCGGCAATATAAGCAGTATCAGCTATGCGGGGATACTTCCCTTTAAATGGATAAATCATTATTCTCGCTCCTTTTACATGATGATTCTATTTTATCGGAAGTATGAAGTGATTCACAAAAAATTTGTCTTTTTTATTAAAAAAGGACTAAAGATAGTTTGAAATTTTTCCAACAATAGGTAATTACTAATTCCAGGGGGGAAAACTATGTGGAAGTGGGAAGCAGAAGGAGAAGCGAAGGCTGTAATCGTGATCGTCCATGGCGCTATGGAACATCATCGCCGTTATGGCTGGCTGATTGAAATGTGGCGTTCGGCTGGATTCCATATCATTATGGCAGATCTTCCGGGGCAAGGGATGACAACAAGAGCAAACCGCGGCCATATTAATTCCTTCGATGAATATATTTTCGAGGTGAAAGATTGGATACAGGCTGCTTATCGTTATAATTTACCAGTCTTTTTACTTGGTCACAGTATGGGCGGCTTGATCTCAATCCGTCTATTACAGGAAGAAAGATTGAATGTTGCTGGAGTCATTCTTTCTTCCCCATGTTTAGGGTTGGTTCATACCCCTTCAAAATTTTTAGATATTCTATCGCATGGTCTGAATGTGGTTTTCCCTTCACTACGGATGAATTCCGGATTGACAGTCCAAATGGCGACAAGAAACGAAGAAGTAAGGGAAGCCGATTCAAATGATACTCTCTATATTACCAAGGTATCGATCAGATGGTATCGGGAACTGGTAGGGGCGATAAAAGAGGCATTTCAAGACCTTGAAAAAATACAGGATATTCCCATGCTTGTCATGCAAGGTGGAGATGACAAAATTGTAAATAAAGGCACCGTAAAAGAATGGTTCAATCATGTTCCATTATCTGAAAAAAGATTTAAGGAATGGCCGAAATGTTACCATGAAATCTTTAATGAACCAGAGCGGGAAGAGGTATTTGAGTATGCAAAGGATTTTGTTTTAAGTCAATTAAAAGCAATAGGTTATATTGTTTAGAAAGGTTGTCGGTTTCAATGATGCCAATCACCCTTATGTCTAGGGTATATCGCAAAATACTTCCAGCAGTACACAAAGAATTGGCTTATTGGAAAAGCCGTGCTGAAAACATTCCGAATGCGGAGCTAAGAACCCAAGCTCTCGCAAGCATTGAGCATAAAACATTCCATTGTGAAGGTGGAGCCATCCTCGCACTAACTGCTAAAGAGGACTATAAAAAAGCCATAAAATTTATCGTTGCCTATCAAACCATCAGTGATTATCTAGATAATCTTTGTGACAGAAGTACCTCCCTTGATCCTGAGGATTTTGCAGCACTCCATGAATCGATGTCAGATGCCTTTGTTCTACAGGCTGGCAAAAAAAACTATTACCGGCTCCGCGCGGATCAGGATGATGATAATTATTTGTATGATTTATCGGAAACCTGTCGTTCTGTCTTAAGAGAAGTAAATAATTATGATGGAATCAAAGATTACTTGCTTGAGCTTTGCCAATACTATTGTGATTTACAAATTCACAAGCATGTAACTCAAGAGGAGAGAGTCCCTCGTCTTGAAAAATGGTTTCAAACCAACCAATACCAGCTGCCTGAAATGGAATGGTATGAATTCTCGGCATGTTCCGGTTCTACCTTAGGAATTTTTTGCCTCATATCCTATGCGCTTCGTGATGATTTTCAGCTGAGTGATGCAGAAAATATCAGGAAGGGGTACTTTCCATATATTCAGGGCTTACATATTTTATTGGATTATTTTATTGATCAAGAGGAGGACATCGCGGGAGGGGACTTGAATTTTTGTTCCTATTATCAAAGTGAGGAAAAACTTTTTCAGCGGTTGAAGCATTTTGTGGTTGAAGCTGACCGGCACACGGAATACCTTCCGCATAAGAACTTCCATCGCCTGATTAATCGTGGTCTGTTAGGAATTTATTTATCAGATGCCAAGGTCCGCAAACAGAAAAACGTCCGTAAACTGGCAAAAGGCATTATCAAGTCGGGCGGCTGGATTAGTTATTTCTTTTATTTCAATGGTCTTGCCTACCGTTCTGTGCAAAAATCAGTACCGGCATTTGTAACAAGGTTAATGACAAA
This sequence comes from Neobacillus sp. C211, assembly GCF_051842875.1. Classification (NCBI taxonomy): domain Bacteria; kingdom Bacillati; phylum Bacillota; class Bacilli; order Caryophanales; family Bacillaceae; genus Neobacillus; species Neobacillus sp. C211. Next base: position 25,353 of record NZ_JBPXRO010000032.1, on the reverse strand, counting down.
ATAAACCAGGCGCGAGCCTGGTTAGTTATATTTTTTCAATCGCAATAATAAATGCTGGATGATTTTGTTGATTAATAAATTGGTATTGGAGCACATGTGCCGTTTTCTGGTCCATTTGCTGGCAATAGGCAAGCAAAGAATCACGCTCCTCGGCACCGCCTTTGTGACCATGATAAATAACAAGCACGATGATTCCTTCAGGTGCCATGATCTCTAATAGTTGTTGAATGGCAGCAATCGTTGTTTTAGGACGGGTTACAATTGCTTTATCACTGCCAGGAAGATAACCTAAGTTAAAAATTGCACCTGAAATCTTACCGTGATGGATGTCGGGAATCAATTGGGATAGATGTTCATGACCTGAATGAAAAATCGTGACTCGCTCTAACATGCACTTCTGTTTCAGACGTTCCTTGCTGGCAACAATGGCTTCATTCTGAATATCAAATCCAAATACTTGCCCTGATTCACCAACAAGCTCTGCTAAGAAAACAGTATCATAGCCATTTCCTACTGTCGCATCAATAACGACATCCCCAGGTTTAACCGCTTTACTGAGTAGACTTTTCGCAAATGGAAGAACCTTATCTATGTTCATTGTTACTACACCAAGTTCCCCTGATAAAATTTCCCCTGCCAACTGTTCCTTTCTTTCATTTTAGCATCAATCGCATTTAAGACTTCCCACTTGTTTACACTCCACATGGGTCCAACCATTAAGTCAATTGGTCCGTCTCCTGTGATTCGGTGAACAATCATTTCTGGTGGTAAAATTTCTAATTGGTCACATACTAAGTTTACATAGTCTTCTTGGGACAGAAACTCAAGTATTCCTTTTTCATATTGCTTGACCATGGGCGTTCCTTTTAACAAATGAAGCAAATGAATCTTTATTCCTTGCACATCTAACTTGGCAACTTCATGCGCTGTTTCCATCATCATGTCATATGATTCAAGCGGCAGACCATTAATGATGTGAGAGCAGATGCGAATGCCATGTTTCCTAAGCTTAGTAACGCCGTCTTTATAGCACTGAAAGTCATGGGCACGATTAATAAGTGAGGCAGTCCGCTCATGAACCGTTTGAAGCCCTAATTCAACCCATAAATAGGTGCGTTGGTTTAATTCCGCTAAATACTCGACCACATCATCGGGCAGACAATCAGGACGAGTGGCGATTGATAAACCCACTACGCCTTCCTGATTTAGAACTGATTCGTATTTTTCGCGGAGAACATCTACAGGTGCATGGGTATTTGTAAATGCCTGAAAGTAGGCCATATATTTGCCATCTTTCCATTTCGTGTGCATTTTTTCTTTTATTTCTTTAAATTGTGTTTCCAAGGTTTCCACGCGATTACCAGCAAAATCACCTGATCCGGAAGCACTACAAAATGTGCATCCCCCGTGTGCCACCGTGCCGTCACGGTTCGGGCAGTCAAAACCCCCGTCGAGTGCAACCTTAAACACCTTATGACCAAATTGCCCACGAAGGTGGTAATTCCATGTATGGTAACGTTTATCATCAGAAGCATATGGAAAAGGTCTAGTCTGAATCAATCAGAAAACCTCCTTTATAAAAAGTAAAAGACATAACATCAATTTTATCACGATGTGACAAGCTTATCCAAATGTAATTATTAACGGACAGGGTTGGTAAAATTTATCCAACTGTTTATGTTATAGGAAAAAGAATGGAGAACACAATAAGAAATGAAGCATTATGCTTCTATAGATTCAAGGGGATTGAGTTATTACAGAAGGGGGTTCTAAAGATGGCTACTCGCGACTCAATGGACAACTTAATGCAGCAGGTTGAGGATGCTATTCGCTATGCCGAGGAACAGTACAAACAAAGCAGCCTTCAAGAGCATTATAATGATGATGATTACACAAAGGCACTGCAACAGCTTGAAGATACTTATCTGGACATTGCTAAAATGGCCCAAAGTGCTAATTCGCAGCAAAGGGACCAACTCCATAGAATGAGACTCCAGCTTCAGCAGCTTCAGAACACAATGATTCTAGAGGGGGAAAACCTTTGAAAAAGCGTTCCAAGCAACAAAACCCTGAACAGAAAACACGGAATGGAATTAATAATCAAGATCTGGAACTCGGACAAGATTTCGATCTTGTAAAACAAGCAAAGAAGAACTATGAAAAAACAGGCGGGCAGCCCGTGAAATCCAAATTTCACCAAGAAAAAGACCAGTCCTCCTAAAAATACAGAAGGAACCCTCATTTTTTTTCATTGAGGGCTCCTTTTTTTTCGTGAAAAATATACCGGAAAATTACTAAAAAGTGTTGAAATCACTTGAAATACTAATTTTTCAACAAAAGCACCTTGAAAATAGAAGGAAAACCTCGTTCATAATTTGGTAACAAGTGTTGTATAATTTGTGATGTGCCGTCACAGTTTGACCATTCATATCATGGTTTAAATAAGGTATGGATTAACAAAATTTATCTCAAAATATTCCTTTTTTTAGATATCACGGAATAAGCATGGCTCGCGTACATACTTTTTTGAATTTTATGTGAACGAGTTCACATTCTTTACCTTGTGGTGAAAGGAAGTAATTATATGAATAAATACATATTGATTGTCAGTATAATCCTTGCCTTTCTATTTCCCGCTAAGAGCTTTGCTGAAAATAGAAGCATTTTAAGTGTGGGAGGAATTATCGATTCAAGTAATGTCGGAATTGAATTATAGGGTTTGGCGGAATAAACGTGGATTTGGCGGAATAAATGGAACGGATGGCGGAATCAAAACGGAGTTTGGCGGAATAAGTTCGAGATTTGGCGGAATTCCGGCCCAGTTTGGCGGAATCCCAAAGAAGTGAGCTGATCCTAAAACATATAGAGTCCTAGTCGATAATAGTCATAAAAAAGGTAACTTAAAAAGGGTTTGGCGGAATAAACGTGGATTTAGTGGAATAAATGGCAAGCTTGGCGGAATCGAATCGTAGTTTGGCGGAATAATTTCAAAAGTTGGCGGCATCCCGTCCCTGTTTGGCGGAATCAGCTTTAGAATCTACAGAGTTATTCCAGATTTCACGAATTTTCTATCTTATACGCCGTATCATAGCCTCCTTTATATGGAAAAGAAAAAGAATTGCACCCCACTTGAAAAAGCATTAGAATAAATCTTTGGAAATTGAAAAGTGAAATGTGAAGGGGCGTTTTTTTATGCCACGTGCCTTATGGCTCTTAATAATTGGAATGATCGTTAATGTAACAGGCTCTTCATTTTTATGGCCTTTAAATACAATCTATATTCACGACCATTTAGGGAAGTCCTTATCCGTAGCTGGAATTGTTTTAATGTTAAATTCCGCCGCTAGTGTGATCGGAAACCTTTATGGCGGAAGCCTATTCGATAAAATTGGCGGTTACAAATCTATTATTTTAGGAATTAGTATTACGCTTGCAGCCCTTGTTGGCTTAACATTCTGGCACGGCTGGCTAGCATATATTGTCTTCCAAATCATAATTGGATTTGGTACGGGAATTATTTTTCCATCGATGTATGCCATGGCAGGATCAGTTTGGAAAGAAGGCGGGCGTAAAGCCTTTAACGCCATTTATGTTGCCCAAAACCTTGGAGTAGCCTTGGGTGCATCTCTTGGAGGGATTGTTGCAGCTCATTCCTTTCAACTAATTTTCCTTGCAAATACAGTCATGTATGTCCTCTTTTTACTCATAGCGGTATTTGGCTATAAGGGAATCTTAGTGGATTCAGGAAAACCAGGAACGATCGATATAAATGTTCCAACCGTTACGAACAGAAAAAATCTGTATGCCTTATTGATACTGTGCACAGGTTATTTGCTGTGCTGGGTGGCCTATGTACAATGGCCAACGACGATTGCGTCTTATACACAGGAAATCCATATCTCTTTAACGCAATATAGTTTATTATGGTCGATAAACGGAGCCCTCATTGTCGTTGGTCAACCGCTTTTAAATAGTGTGTTGAAACATCTAACCGCCTCACTCAAACTACAAATGATTATTGGCATTGGTATTTTTATTGTTTCATTTTTAGTCGCAGGGAAGGCAACGGTGTTCTCAGGATTTCTTGTCGGGATGATCATCCTAACAATCGGTGAAATGTTCATCTGGCCGGCTGTGCCTACAGTTGCTTTCGACTTAGCCCCAAAGGGCCGTGAAGGCTTCTACCAAGGAATCGTCAACAGTACAGCAACAGGTGGAAGAATGGTTGGACCCTTAATGGGAGGAATGATCGTCGACAAGTATAACATGTCAGCACTATTCATAGTTTTGATTGTGTTATTCCTAATCGCAATCATAACAACATTACTATATGATCGAAGTTTAAAAACGAAAATGGTGTCAGGCACCATCCATGGACAAATATAGGATTTGTCCGTGTGGGGAGGACGGTGGGGGTTCATATGCTCCCACTGTTTTTTTGTTTAAAAGGTAGAAATTTTGTCTATCATGTATCTAGGCGATTGTTTGGGTTGCATACTTACTGAAAATTTAATACAATAACCGTAATACTTTATATTAATATTGAAAAGACAGTGATCAGGAGTAGTAATGATTCATACCCGCAAATAGAGAGTTGACGGCTGGTGGAAGTCAACCGGGTACATCATGAACTCGCCTTTGAGTTGCAAGCGTGAAGGAATAGTAAGGCTTGCCGTTTTCCGCGTTAAGGATGAATGAAGCGAGTGCAGTCAGCACTAATGTGGGTGGTACCGCGGGAAGATACATACAATCCTCTCGTCCCTTTTTGGGATGAGGGGTTTTTTATTTTTTTTTAGGAGGAAGAGCATTATGAGTTTCGACCATAATCAAATCGAACAAAAGTGGCAAAAGAAATGGGAAGAAGAAAAAACATTTAAAACAAGCGAAGAATTTGATAAAAGAAAATTTTACGCTTTAGATATGTTTCCATATCCGTCAGGGGCAGGACTGCACGTTGGACACCCTGAAGGCTACACAGCAACCGACATTCTTTCCCGCTTAAAGCGGATGCAGGGATACAATGTTCTTCATCCAATGGGCTGGGATGCGTTCGGCCTACCAGCGGAACAATACGCATTGGATACGGGTAACGATCCAGCGGAATTTACAAAACAGAATATCAATACATTCCGCCGGCAAATTAAATCATTAGGATTCTCGTATGATTGGGATCGTGAAGTCAATACGACTGACCCTGAATACTACAAATGGACCCAATGGATTTTCTTAAAACTATTTGAAAAAGGCCTAGCTTACATTGATGAAGTAGCGGTAAACTGGTGCCCTGCACTTGGAACGGTACTAGCAAATGAAGAGGTCATTGATGGCAAAAGTGAACGCGGCGGGCACCCAGTTGAACGTCGTCCGATGAAGCAGTGGATGTTAAGAATCACCGCATACGGTGACCGTTTACTGGAAGACCTTGAAGAACTTGATTGGCCTGAAAGCTTGAAGGAAATGCAGCGCAACTGGATCGGCCGTTCAGAAGGTGCGGAAGTTACCTTCTCAATCGAAGGACATGAGGAGACATTCACTGTCTTCACTACTCGCCCTGATACTTTATTTGGTGCTACGTATGCCGTGCTTGCACCTGAACATTCCTTTGTTGAAAAAATAACAGCAGCTGAACAGCGTGCTGCGGTTGACGCCTATTTAGACAAAGTTAAAACGAAGAGCGATTTAGAACGTACGGATCTTGCCAAAGAGAAAACAGGCGTATTTACTGGCGCCTATGCCATCAATCCTGCCAATGGGGAGAAAATGCCAATTTGGATTGCTGATTATGTGTTAGTAAGCTATGGAACTGGTGCGATTATGGCGGTTCCTGCACACGACGAGCGTGACTATGAATTCGCAAAAGAATTTAACCTTCCTATTAAAGCAGTTGTCGCTGGTGGTGATATTGACAAAGAAGCCTACACAGGCGATGGTGAACATATTAACTCTGAATTTTTAAATGGCTTGGATAAAACGGAAGGCATTCAAAAAATGATTGCTTGGTTAGAAGAAAAAGGGATAGGAACGAAGAAAGTAACCTTCCGCCTAAGAGATTGGTTGTTCAGCCGACAACGTTATTGGGGTGAACCAATTCCGATTATCCATTGGGAAGATGGTTCAATGACAGCAGTTCCGGAAGACCAGCTTCCACTGATGTTACCAAAAACCACTGAAATTCGTCCTTCAGGGACAGGAGAATCACCACTTGCAGTTATTTCTGATTTCGTGAATGTTGTGGATCCGGAAACAGGTAAAAAGGGACGCCGCGAAACGAACACAATGCCACAATGGGCAGGCAGCTGCTGGTATTATTTACGTTATATTGATCCGAAAAATGATCAAGCACTTGCTTCACAGGAAAAGTTAAATCATTGGCTTCCTGTTGATATCTACATTGGCGGTGCCGAACATGCGGTATTACATTTACTTTATGCGCGTTTCTGGCACAAATTCTTGTATGATATCGGTGTGGTCCCTACCAAAGAACCATTCCAAAAGCTATTTAACCAAGGAATGATTTTAGGCGAAGGAAATGAAAAAATGAGTAAATCAAAAGGGAATGTAGTAAACCCTGATGATATCGTTGGCAGCCACGGTGCTGATACCCTTCGCTTGTATGAAATGTTCATGGGACCGCTTGATGCATCGATTGCTTGGTCGACCAATGGGTTGGATGGTTCCCGCCGCTTCTTAGATCGGATCTGGCGTTTATTGGTTGAGGAAAATGGAGAATTAAATCCAAAGATTCAAGCAAATGAAGAAACCTCTAGTTTGGAAAAAGTGTATCATCAAACCGTGAAAAAAGTGACTGAGGATTATGAAGGTTTGAGGTTTAACACGGCCATTTCACAAATGATGGTATTCATTAATGAAGCCTATAAGGCAACTGTACTTCCAAAAGAGTATATTGAAGGATTCGTTAAATTGCTTGCACCTGTTTGCCCGCATATCGCTGAGGAGCTTTGGGAGAAGTTGGGACACAGTGAAACGATAACCTACGAAGCATGGCCTGCATATGATGAGGCAAAACTAGTGGATGAAGAAGTTGAAATTGTCATCCAGGTAAATGGTAAAGTAAAGACAAAACTTATGGTACCAACAGATGCAAGCAAAGAGTCACTTGAAGGCATTGCGATGGAAGATGCGCATATAAAGGAACAAATTGAAGGAAAAACAATTCGCAAGGTAATTACAGTTCCAGGAAAGCTTGTTAATATTGTAGCAAATTAAAAGAACGGCCCCTTTCTTGGGGCTGTTTTCCTGAAGGGGATGGACTAGATGGAAGAAATTCAAACGATTACACCAGAAGAATTAGAAAAGAAGCTTGAGGCAGGGGAAAAACTTGAGCTTGTAGACGTAAGGGAAAATGAAGAAGTAGTATTCGGGATGGTACCAGGGGCTAAGCATATTCGCATGGGCGACATTCCTGCTAATCTCGACTATTTTGACAAGGATAAGGAATATATTTTTATTTGCCGCTCAAGTGCCCGCAGTGGGAATGTTTGCTATTATCTACAGGAACAGGGCTATAAGGTCAGAAATATGGTTGGCGGCATGCTCGCATGGACTGGGGAAACAGAATATACAGAATAACCGATTCCACGTTGGAATCGGTTTTTTTTTTATGAAAATAAGTGCTTTTCTTTGTTAGTGAGTGACCTCAACCTTAGGTTTATCTCTCATCAACATGCCTCCTAAAAGGATAAGCGGCAGGATATTGACTGCAGCAAGTACGGCTCCTTGAATATCTGTACCAATTAATAAACCATGTATCGTAACGAATATATATAGAATCGGATTCAATGCATGTAATTTCCGCCATTTTTGATAGCCTATTTTTTTTCGTGCTTTGGAGGTAACGATCGTCATAATTAAGAAATAAAGGGATAGTGTGCCAAGCGCCATTGGCAAGGGCTTATAGTCCGTATTAAACGGAATGAGTATCTCTACCCATTGTAACGAGATATATGAATCGATTAGTAAAAATCCAACGTGGCCACCCACAAGATAAAGGGCCCAATTAGACAGTGATTCATGCAAAAATAGGGAAGAAGTGACCTTTTGTTTTCGCTTTTTCTGAACTTGAGAGTATAGTCCAATGATGACAGACAAGTAAAGTAAAAGGTAAGCTACCAAACCTGTAGCGCGGATCATATACCATTCAAACATTTCCAAGTTACTCTCCTCCTCTCCAAATATCTCCGTCTTTAGTAATTAACACAGCCTGGACACCTTTTCTATTTATCCACTCTTGACCAGCCTGTTTACCAAGTAAAAGAACCGTTTTTGCCCAAACGTCAGCTTCCAAAGCAGTAGGGGCTGTCACTGTTGCCGATACAATCTTACTTTTACTAGGTTTTCCTGTTCGAGTATCAATCAAATGATGCGTCCACTCTCCATTGATCCGCCATGTTCTTTTCATGGTTGTGGACGTCGCAAGCGCCCCATTTTGAACCTGAATCGAAGAAATCATCGTTGGTTCGGCAAATGGACTCTCGATCCCGATATTTAATGGTCGTGGCAACGTGCCGAAAATGCGGATATCACCACCCACGTTGATAAAGCCATAGCTCAACCTATCTAAAAGCAGTGCGGCACGATCAATCACCCAGCCTTTGGCCATTCCCCCAAGATCGATTTTTGATAATAGGGTTACGGACCGTTTACTTTCATTTAGTATAAAAGGTTGCGAACTTATCGCAGCCATTGATGAAGTGGGAGTTACTGCTAACTCTTTCCCCTTTATCATTTCAATCGATTTTGAATAGCCGTGGTTTTCAAGCGTCGATAGAATGCTAGGATTAAAAATACCTTCCGTTTCTTCAAAAAATCGAAGAGCGTCTGATAAGATTGAAAACATCTCTTTGCTAACGATGACTTCTTTTTCAACTTGTTGATTTAATCCTGATAGTTCACTATCGGAGCGGAAACGGCTGCACGTATCCTCTATCAATTCAAATAGCTTGTAGATGGGCAACATATCGTTGGCAAATAACTCATGATTAATAGAGATTTTCACAATAGTACTCATGGAGGGGAACTGGTAGGTAAACATCAGGTTCCACCTGTAGTCGTGTCATAGCCGCCTTGATGTCCCATTTCAGGTCCGCCGCCATTTGAAAATTGATCCTGTTGATTACTGTTTCCGTTGAATTGATCATTATTATTCGAGTACTGATCACTAGAATCATCATTTTGATTGTATTGCGATGAGTTACTGTCATCAAAGGATTGATCAAAACCGCTGCCATGGACAGGACGTTGTTGTGTATTAAAGCTATCCTGTGATTGCTGATTAGAATTATTATTTGAGTATTGCCCTTGAGTAAGTGAGACTTGATTGCTCGCTTGATCGCCATTTGATAGACCAAGATAGGATACCATTCCAGCTACTAATGCCAAACTCCCAAAACTAACGCCCCAAGAGATTTTTTGTTTTTTATCCATTTTTAATGCTCCTTTCTATAGGTGAAACTGTCTTTCTAAAAAGGAGTTTACAAGTTGAATCTTAAAATAACCTTAATTTTTCAGTCTGCTTATTTTTAAAATTCAGATAAGTTGTTAATAATGATAGTAAAAAAGAGAGGGAGAGAGAAAAGTGATACAAGTTAAATTGTTTGATCGGGAGCATGAGAAGGATTTAGAAAAGGAAATGAATCGGTTTTTAAGAGGGATAGATGAAACAAGCCTGCTCGATATTAAATATAATGTGGCAGCGATGCCGGAGGAAGAAGAAGAGGAGCAGATTTATTGTTTTTCCGCGATGATAATTTACAAGGCCTGACAAATAGTCAGACCTTTTTGTTTTTTGCAGACAGGGCTGCATTGGTACCAGCTAATCTTCCAGTTACAAGGGCAGAGGTAATATTATACCCGCCTGTATAACCATGTACATCAAGGATTTCACCGCAAAAATATAAACCGTTCATTAATTTTGAGCCCATCGTTTGTGGCTCGATTTCTTTAACAGACACACCGCCGCCAGTGACAAAAGCTTTTTCAAGAGGCAAGGTGCCATTTACTTTTATCAGGAATTGCTTGCAGCTCTTTGAAAAACTACGAATTTTTTCATTGGAAATCGTGCCGCCTTGCTCAGATGGGTCAATCCCATTATGTTCTAATAGAAAAAGAAGATATCGTTCAGGGACTAGCCCTTTTAGTGTATTTTTAATGCTTTTCTTAGGCTCACTTTTAACAAGTGCAAGAATTTCTTGAAAAACTTCTTCCTCTTTTTTGTCTGGTAAGGCATCAAGGCTCATGGTTACTTCTTTTAAATTCCACTTTTTCATAGCTTTGACTACGAACTGACTGCAGCGCAGCACGGCAGGTCCGCTGATTCCAAAATGGGTAAAAATCATATCCATGCGGTGCGAGATAATCGGCTTACCTTTCGGATTCAAAACACTTAAGTCAATGTCTCTTAGTGATAAACCTTGTAGGGCTTTATTTTTAATAAAAGGTTCGCTCGAGGTGACTGGGACTTCAGTTGGAAATAAATCCGTAATCGTATGACCGGCTTTCTTCGCCCAGGCATACCCATCACCAGTTGAACCGGTATGTGGAACTGATTTTCCCCCAACGGCAATCACGATCGATTTAGCTGATAATTTTTGACCATCTTTCAACAAGAGGGCAGAAACGGTTCCATTTTCATAGAAAAGGTCCTCTACAGGGCTATTTTTGAAAATCCTGACACGAAGCTTTTCTAACTGATTTAATAGGGCGTCAACGACAGATTGAGCCTTATTGGAAACGGGGAACATCCGCCCGTGGTCCTCTTCCTTTAATTCGATACCTAATTTTTCAAAGAACTTAATAATATCTTCATTACTAAAGATTGAAAAAGCACTATATAAAAACTTACCGTTCCCCGGCAGGTGCTTGATGATTTCCTCGATTGGCAGGCGATTGGTCACATTACAGCGACCACCTCCAGAAATAGCCAACTTTCTGCCGAGTTTGTCTCCTTTATCAATTAATAGTACTTTTGCGCCTTTTTCACCAGCTGCAATGGCCGCCATTAACCCAGAAGGTCCGCCGCCGATGACAATTACATCATAATCCATATTTCCACCAACTTTACTTTAATCCGTCACTCCATTATAAACATTTATCATCAAAATAAAACGAATGTGACCTTTTTTCATAAATTTAACTTGGAAGTTAGTAGCGTCTGAGAGAAAGAAGTTGTAAACTACTAATAGTGTGCAAAAAAAGTCGAATTATTTGTGAAGAAGCGCACGTATTTCTTCGGGTAGGAAGGGATTCTATGCAGTCAAAGCTTTTAAGAGGAACATTTATTTTAACGTTTGGAACAATACTATCTAAGGTTATCGGATTAATTTATGTTATTCCGTTTTATCAAATTGTTGGGAAACACGGGACGCAGCTTTATTCATTTTCATATGTCCCATATACCATTTTTATTAGTATTGCAACGGCGGGTGTACCGCTGGCTGTTTCAAAATTCATTGCAAAATATAATGCACTTGAAGAGTATGCCGTTGGCCGAAAGCTGTTTAAATCGGGACTAGTGGTTATGTTGTTGACTGGGGTTGTGGCATTCTTAGTGATGTATTCCGCTGCACCTATGTTAGCTGAATTAAGTCATCCTGGTAAAGGACAACTGGCCAATGTTACTACGGTTATTCGGGCTGTTAGTTTTGCATTGATCGTTGTGCCAATTATGAGCTTAATCAGAGGTTACTTTCAGGGACATCAATCAATGGGACCTTCGGCTGTTTCACAGGTTGTTGAACAAATCGTACGAATTATTTTTACACTTGCAGGAGCCTATGTTGTTCTGAAATTTTTACATGGCACTATTGTTTCGGCAGTTAGCGTTGCCACCTTTGCAGCATTTGTCGGTGCTATCGGAGGATTAGTTGTTTTATTTTGGTATTGGTATAAAAGAAAACCCTATTTGGACGAGTTACTTGTACATGATAAAGGGACCAGCCAAATTTCTTTAAAGGAAATCTATAAAGAAATTCTTTTATACGCAGCGCCCTTTGTTTTTGTCGGGATTGCCAATCCGTTATTTCAATTTATCGATCAAATTACCTTCAACCGGGCGATGTCCGCAATGGGCAATGCAAAGCAGGTGGCTGATGCGGCCTTTGGTATATTAAATTTCGAGTCACATAAAATTGTCATCATTCCTGTATCACTTGCAACGGCCTTTTCTTTAACACTCATACCGAGTATTACAAAGGCATTTGTAGAGAATGATCAGAAAAACATGGACCGGCAATTAAACCAAACCTTTCAAGTTTTGCTCTATTTAACATTACCGGCTGCTATCGGTCTTTCGTTATTGGCCGAACCGGTTTACACAGCTTTTTATGAGCATGATAATCTTGGGACACAAGTATTAGGCGCTTATGCACCTGTTGCGATTCTTTTTTCACTCTATTCTGTCACAGCAGCCATATTGCAGGGAATAAACGAACAGCGCTTTACCATCTTAAGCTTGCTTGTGGGTTTATTAATAAAATTTGCGCTAAACATACCATTAATTAAAATGTTTGAAACAAGAGGGGCCGTTCTCGCCACCGCGCTTGGTTATACGGCAGCGATTGTCATTAATTTAATTGTGATTAAGACATTCTCCGGATATCGTTTCCGGCTGGTATGGCGGAGGAGTTTATTAATTATCATCTTCGCAGGATTGATGTGGGCAGGAACAGAAATAGTTTATAAATTACTATTACTATTCCTTTCTCCTGCATCAAAGGGTCAATCCGTCTTGCTTATCGTGATAAGTGCCGGAGTGGGCGCCGTCATCTATTTTTACTTGGGCCTGAAATCAGGACTAGTAAACCGTTTATTTGGTGACAGGGTCGATCGAATCAAGCAAAAACTAAGGTTAAGATTTTAAAAATCTTCTTAAAAAGGAGATGGGACAGTTGAGAATTGATAAAATGCTAGCTAATCTTGGCTATGGCAGCCGGAAAGAAGTGAAGCAGCTATTAAAAAGTAGTGCGGTCAAGGTTGATGATGTGGTAGTCAAGGATGCAAAACAGCATGTGGATACGACCAAACAAACCGTTACTTTAAATGGTGAGGTTATTGAATATAAAGAATTTATCTATCTAATGATGAACAAGCCTCAAGGGGTTTTATCAGCGACAGAAGATAGCTCTACTGAAACGGTTATCGATTTATTAGAACTTGAGGATCAGGTCTATGAACCGTTTCCTGTTGGCAGATTGGATAAGGACACAGAAGGTTTACTACTGATCACCAATGACGGTCAGTTGGCACATCGATTACTTTCACCGAAAAAGCATGTTCCGAAAACGTATTTTGCTGTCATCGATGGTGAAGTGACGGAAGAAGATGTGGTGGCGTTTGCTAATGGAGTTACCTTAGATGATGGCTACGAAACAAAGCCAGGTGAGTTGAAAATAATAAAATCCGGTATCCGTTCTGACATTGAGCTAACCATTACGGAAGGTAAATTTCATCAAGTGAAAAGAATGTTTGAAGCTGTTGGTAAAAGAGTGGTTTATCTCCAACGGATTTCAATGGGCCCCTTGCCGTTGGATGAGACACTGGAGTTAGGTGAATATCGGGAACTGACAGACGAAGAAGTAGAATTATTGCGAGAATATCAAGTGAAATAATCTTAAAAAGGAAAAAGCAGCTAAAAAAATAGCTGCTTTTTCCTTTTAATAAAAATTTCGCTATGAAATAACGTTATTAAAGCGTGAATATGGAATTTTCTTGCCTTTAATAAGTTCAATCAGCGAATCCATATTCTCATTTATTGGTTGATTATTGATAGGCCTTCACATTCAACATTGTTTCTAAATCGACAATTTCAACATTTCTTTTTTGCAATTCTTCTATCAGGAGTGGTAAGGCTTTTTTGGTCTCACTCTTATCGGAATCGGAGTGCATTAAGATAATGTCACCGTTTCGAAGATTATCGATCACATTGCGAATGATATTTTTTGAATCCATTTGGGACCAATCCAGGGTATCAATGGACCAGAGGACAATGGAATAGCCCTCTTGTTTTGCAACCTCTGCCACCTGTACATTTGTATCTCCATATGGTGTACGAAGAATAGCCGGCTCCTTGCCAATAACTGATTTAATTGCTTTCCCAGCTTGATCAATTTCGAGTCTAGTAGCGCTTTTGCCTAATTTGGTTAATTCCACATGATTAAAGCTATGGCTTAAGACTAGGTTTCCATTTTTAAAGGCATCCCTTACAACATCAGGATGCTTATTAACCTTACTGCCAATAAAAAAGAAGTTTCCTTTTACATGGTGGTTTGCCAAAATCTCAATGATTGCCGGTGTGATTACTTCATCAGGTCCATCATCAAACGTTAGGGCCACCTGTTTTTTATCAGGACCATTAATATAAACACCCTCTTGGTTTTTAGCAAAGAGGACGATATCTTTCCGCCATTTTTGCATCGAAGCCCAAGCTGATTCTGATAACTGATTGGAGTTTCCTTTTACATCAAGGATGTATTCTTTATTTGATGCTGTGATGGTAGATCTTTTTGGGTTAAAAACAGAAATATGATCAATCACATTACTACTTTTCGGAAAAATCAACTTAAGCTGAATTTCCTGATTCAATTCATAAACATAAATATTTTCATTATTATTGTCTCGTATTTCCGTAGGCTGCCCGAATGATCTGATCACCATCTTGTCTGTAATTTCTTTGAGGTCAGCATCATAGGAACGAACGTCGAAAATTTCTCCTGCCTTGTTATAGCCTAAAACGATGTTTTTATTGTCATAGGTGGCATAGGTGCCAGAACCTGCCTGATCAACCTTGTCGGGTTCACCCCATTCAGAGTGAACTTGTTCGATTGTGCGATCAAGCGCATTAAATGGACAATCCTTCACCATTCCTTTTTGAGCCAAATCCTTAATATTATCGAGCTTTTTTAAATAGGATTGGTTTATTTCCTTAGGCTGTAGGCCATTTTGCTTTTGCTGTACATTATTACTTGGATGAATCTGTTCCGAATCACAAGCAGTTAATAGTGTAGAAAAAGAGAAAATGACTGTCAAGATAGGTGTTAACAACTTCATTAGGGGTTTCACTTCCCATATTTTATTTAATCTATACTTGATTTAATAATAGCAAAGACCTTCCATTTTGGAAAAATTAAACTCAATCGCATGAAAAAAAAGACAAGCAATCAGCCTGTCCTAGATATAACGTTTATTTTCAATTAAGCCTGTAGGAAAGATTGTAACATCCAGTTATGTTTATTGAGTGTACCTAGTAAGCCTAAAAACATATCACTGGTTACCTCGTCATTGTTTTGTTCAGCAACTTCCATCCCAGCTTTTAATTCATCAATGATTAAGGAAAAGTCATGGACAATTGTCTGAACCATTTCTTCAGCAGTTAATGTTTCACTGGTTTCTTCAATGGTTGCAAGTTGAAGATATTCTTTAAGGGTAGAAATGGGACTGCCGCCAATAGTTAATAATTGCTCAGCAAACTCATCAATTGTCGCTGCTGCTTCCTCATATAATTCTTCAAATTTGGCATGTAGGGTAAAGAAGTGAGGACCTTTCACATACCAGTGAAAACGATGTAATTTAGTATATAGTATATTCCAGTTTGCAATTTGTTGGTTGATTACTTGTTCAACGGTCATTTTAGCATTCCTCCTAATTTCTTATCTGAATTAATTATATCACATATTATTTAAAAGTAAATATTAAATGATAATAATTATAATTAAGAAAGAGGAACTTTTTTAAAAAATTAGTAACTAGGTAGAACTCTGGGTATCTTAATAATATTTACTTGCAAAGGATACCTTAATTTTAAGGGGGAACTGTCATGAGACTTACACACGAGCAGGCTATTGAGTTACACGGCTTTAATAACTTGACGAAATCGTTAAGCTTTAATATGTATGATATTTGTTTTACAAAAACGAGGGAAGAACGTGAAGCCTATCTGAAGTATATAGATGAACAATACAGTGCAGACAGGCTGCAAAAAATTTTAACCCATGTATCAGATATAATCGGTGCCCATGTGTTAAATGTGGCGAGTCAGGACTTTGAACCAGCCGGGGCGAGCGTGACTCTATTGGTATCAGAGGGTCCAGTTGCGAATGCCCCGTCTGAATCCTTTGAGGAATCTCCTGGACCGCTGCCGGAATCGGTGGTGATTCAGTTAGATAAGAGTCATATCACGGTTCATACATATCCGGAATTCCACCCTGATGAAGGAATAAGCACATTTCGGGCAGATATTGATGTTTCGACATGCGGGGAAATTTCGCCCCTTAAGGCCCTTCATTATTTAATTCGATCATTTGAAACAGATGTGATGACAATTGATTATCGGGTCCGCGGCTTTACAAGGGATAAGATAGGGCATAAGCTCTTTATTGATCATGAAATAAATTCGATTCAGAATTACATCCCTGAAGATGTCGGCGAATTATTCGATATGATTGACGTTAATGTCTATCAGGAACATATTTTTCACACAAAATGCAAGCTGCGTGAATTCGATTTAAATAACTATTTGTTTGGATATACAAAAGATAAGCTTTCACCTGATGAACATATTGAAATCACGGAGCGATTAAAGATTGAGATGGATGAAATCTTTTATGGGAAAAATATTATCCAATAGTAATGGAGCTGAAGGAAAAGTCATTAATTAAGGATCTATGTTACTGGAACAGAGTCCATAATGGGTCACGTAGGAGTGTCCACGTGACCGAAACAGTGGTTGAAGCAAGAATAGGGTCACGTAGAAGGTGTCTACGTGACCGAAACGAATGGTGATTGAGAAACCAGCCTTTCAAAGTCAAATTTTTAATCATCTAACAGATGATGCAGCATTCTATTTTTATCATCAAAAAATTGTTTCATAATCCGATAATGATTCGTTTTCTCAAGTGTATTTTCAATAATTCCTTCTTCTGTAAATTCAAAGATTTTTGCATTAGGATAAGCCATGATGATTGGCGAATGGGTAGCAATAATAAATTGGGAGTTCTCTTTCACCAAATCATGAATCCGTGTCAGCATCGACATCTGCCGCAGTGGGGAGAGGGCTGCTTCTGGTTCATCTAAAATATATATCCCATTACCGCCAAACCGATGAAGAAACGTGGCAAAGAAGGCCTCACCATGCGACTGTTCATGCAGGGAAACACCGCCGAATGATTCAATGACCCTTCTCCCGCCGCCTCCTTTATCCAGATCCTCAATATTTGAAGCAACATTATAAAAACTTTCTGCCCGCAGAAAAAATCCATCCTTAGGTTTTTCGATACCCTTTATTACTTTGAGATAGTCTGCAAGAGGAGAATGTGAATCATAGGTTGAAAAATTGAAATTAAAAGAGCCGCCTTCTGGATTAAAACCAAGAGCAACCGCAATCGATTCAAGCAGGGTGGATTTACCCATGCCATTCTCCCCAATCAGGAAAGTAACATTCGGATGAAAAGCTAGTTCGTCTAAGCCTCGCAAACTGGGCAGGTTAAAGGGATATTTATTAAAAGAAGGAATTTCATCTCTTTTCAGATTAATTCTTCGTAAATATTGAGTATTTATCATATTTATTACCCCAATTTTTATTTTAATATGGAAAGTTAGCAGATTGATTAATATTAAAAGTAGCATATTTTTACTGCTTATCCTATATATTGATTTGTAATAATTATGGGATGAAAGTATATTGAATGAAAATTACGGTGACTTTACTTAATGTGAAGTCACCGTTTTTCTTTTAAAAAAGAAATGCTTGACGTGCAACCAAATGGTGTTATATAGTCTTAATGTGAAATCAAATGGTTTCGTAATGAAGTAATAATCGCAGCACAATTCGGGGAGGCAATTATAATGGGAAATGAGTCACAGGCAACATTAGAAGATATAAAATATACAGTCGTTTACAATGCTCCAATTGCTAAAGTATGGGATGCAGTAGCTACAGCAGAAGGTCTGGGTGCGTGGTTCATGCCTAATGACCTTCAACCAGTTGAAGGTCATGAATTTCACTTAAATGCAGCGCAATTTGGTATGTCGCCATGTAAGGTAACACATGTCGATCCGCCTAACAAACTTTCATTTAATTGGGGAAAAGATTGGACACTAACTTTTGAATTAAAAGAACTGGATGATAAAACAGAGTTAACTCTTATCCATGGTGGCTGGGACGCTAACAAAGTTACAGAATTCGGTGCTCCGCATACTCCGATCCGCGATAACATGAATCAGGGCTGGGCAGGTCTTGTGAAAAAATTGCAAGCATATGTTGAGGCATAAATGGCGGCTTCATCGGCAAAGCATGATGTTTTTCAAGCCATCGCTGATCCAACAAGGCGAAAGCTGTTAAAACTTCTTAGCAAGGAAGAGATGCCTGTCACGGCGATAAGTGAACACTTTCCTATAAGCCGAACCGCTGTGTCCAAGCATTTACGTGTATTAGCTGATGCCGGGCTGGTTAAGGAACGGAAAGCCGGCAGGGAAACAAGGTACAAACTTGAGCCGGAGCCTTTAAACGAACTAAAGGATTGGCTCCAATATTTTGAGTTATTTTGGGAAAATAAGCTCTCAGCACTTCGGCTATTTGTTGAGTCGGATGTGAAGGAAATAAATCGTCAGAATCCGGCAATTGAAAAGTCAGATGACAAAAAAGATTAAAAAAGTGATACCCATGTAAATATTGGGTATCACTTTTTTTGTTTTTAATGAGAGGTCTCCACGGCAGTCTTGGAATGTTGCAGATGACTTGTCACCCATCCAATCCCCCCCGCAATTACTAGGTAGAAAAGTAAGATTAGTATTTGCTGTTGTAGTTGGGCCCAATCCCCTAGGGAGATAACATCTTGAAAGCTCCGTAATGAATGGGCCATTGGTAAAACATTACCGATCTTGCTTAGGATAGGATTACTCAATTCACCCGGTAATGTTCCACCACATGTAGCTAATTGTAAAACCAATAGTGTGACAGCCATAAATTTCCCTGCAACACCAAACAATGTCACTAACATAAGGATGACCGTCATGAAGGTTAAGGAGACAATGACACTGGATACAATAAACAAGGGAACACTTTCCACATGTACTTTGAATCCGAAAAGGACTACCAAATCGACAAATAACACTTGTATTAATGCGATTAAGTACTTAAGTCCGAGTTTATTAATAAAATGCTCTGTTCCATTAACCTTAAGATCTTGTCTGCGTCCTAATGGAAGGATGTTAGCTGCCATTATTCCACCTACATAAAATGCTAAAGATAGAAAATAGGGGGTAATTCCAGTCCCATAATTCGGAACCTCGGATAAATCCGATTCTACTAATTTGACTGGTTCTGAGAACATCGAGGTTAATTGGTTATTATTATGGATACTAGACGTTTGCATAGCAGCATCATTTAATTTTGTGGCTAACTCGTCTGAACCAACGCTCAATTGATCCAAACCATCTACTAACTGATTGGTGCCGTTATTTAATTTACTTCCACCGTTTGCTAAATCAACTATTCCATTATTTAAAGAGGAAAAACCATTTTTCCATTGAACGAAGCCATTGGAAAATTGTACGGTTCCCTCAGATAATTTGTTTGCCCCGGTGGCAGCATCATCTATTTTATCGCCAAGCTTTGTCATACCATCTTGAACTTTTGTTTGTCCTTGAACTAATTTGTTTGCCCCTTGAGCAAGTTGGACTTGACCACTTCTCAATGAATCAGCTGCTTTTGATAGGCCGGTTGACATGGCAGCAATTTGTTGGAAGGTAGGATCATTTTTCATATCAGGGTGATTTTGTAAAAATAGTTCTACTGCTTTCGATAATTCATCTGTCGTGTGTTTCACCTCTGCTTGACCTTGAGATAACCTTTCACTATTCAAAGCCAAAGATTGCATGCCTTCCGTTAATTGTTCCATCCCAACTTCTACACTTGCATGACCTTCAGAAAGCTTTTCCATGCCATTAGAAAGTGCTAGTGAGCCCTCTTTTAAACCGGCAAGCCCATGAGCCAATTTTTGTTGACCGTTTGAAAGCCGCTGACTCCCATCCTCTAACTTTTTTGCACCATCATTTAAGCGGTCGACACCATCTGACAGCTGGATCATTCCATTCTTAGCATCGATTGTTCCTTGATTAATTTTTGACGCACCATCGCCGGCATCACGTAAGCCGTCTGCTAATTCAACAAACTTTGAAAATACGCCATCTGCGTAGGATTTCGTGATGCTAGCTGCTATTTTTGTCTTCATTTCTTCCGTTGCGGTCGTACTAATTTGTGAGGCAACAAAGTTTTTTCCTGGATTTATTTTAAAATTTAGTTTTGCCTGCTCGGGATGTTCATCCATTAATGTACTAACTTTTTGTGAAAAATCTTTTGGAATCGTCAAAACCATATAATATTTCCCGTCTTTCAATCCTTGGTTTGCGTTCTTTGCAGAGAGGAAATAGAATTTGAGATCCTTGTTTTCTTTTAAATTTTTGACGAATTCTTGACCTGCATCAATCGACTTGTTATCCATCATCGATCCATGATCTAGATTGACGACAGCGACAGGAAGTTGATCTAACCGTCCATAGGGATTCCAGTAACCAGCAAGAAAGAAACCAGAATAAATTAACGGAACGATTAATAGGAACACTAAGGCGATCCTTCCGTGCTTATGATGCCACATCATCTTTAAATCCCTAAATACTAAGTGAATTCCTTTCATAATGACCCCTTTACATTTAAGTTTTTTACATAACCACAATGATAAATACTTTTACGTATATTGTATAATATATAATTAGTTATCATTTAGTAGCTTTCAAGCTATTGCTAAGGGGGCTTAATTGATGGAGTTTTTACAATTACAGTATTTTCAAACAGTTGCCAGACTTGAGCATATGACCAAAGCCGCAGAAGAACTTCAAATTGCCCAACCCTCTTTAAGTAAGACCATAGCACGATTAGAGGAAGATTTGGGTGTTCCATTATTTGATCGAAAAAATCGACAGCTCCGGTTAAACGACAACGGAAAACTGTTTTTAGATCGAGTGAATCGGATATTTATAGAATTAAATGAAGGGAAAAGAGAAATTGCTGAAAGAGCTCATCAAAGGCAAACGCAAATTACTTTAGCGGTCAGTATTCCAAGGGTCCTTCCTGAGTTATTGAGTTCTTTTTTAAAGCTTTTTCCCGAAATTAAATTTCAACAAGTCCTAGAGTCAACTTCCTCAATGAAAAGCCGGCTGGAAAAGGCGGAGATTGATTTTGGTATTTCATCCGTGCCTATTGAGGGGACGGATATCGTCTGGGAACCGCTAATGACTGAAGAAATCTACTTAATTGTTCCCCCAGAACATCGTTTATCAAGGAGAAAAGAAATTTTTCTTAATGAAGTAAAGGACGAGCCTATTATCGGTATGAATGCTGGTTTCGGATTTAGAAACTTAACAGATGAATTTTGTCGTAAGGCAGGATTTGTTCCAAACATTGCTTTTGAAGGAGATGAGCCGGGGGTGATAGGGGATTTAGTTAAACAAGGTTTAGGGATTGCTTTTATTCCAGAAATTTCGTGGCTCCATCATACGAATCCCTTTCCAAACAAACTGAGAATCATTGAACCAAAATGCCAAAGGACCATTGGGTTAGGCTGGTCAAAGAGGCGTTATTTATCTGAGGCGGGACAAGAATTTCGTCAGTATGTGATCGAGTACTTTTCAAAGCTTTCTCTTTGAAAAAGCAAAAAAGGCCAACAAGTAAATTGAGAGCCTTTTCTGTATCTATTAAGCGGTAATTTCATTCAATCCATTTTTTCTAACAAGAAATGAGAGGATGATTAACAAGCCAATGGTTACCAAGCTAACGGTTGTACCAATTAGATTATTTGGATTAAACACAAATCCAATAAAGATAATACTTAAAGTTACAATGGCGAAGATGGTCGTATATGGAAACCATTTTACGTTAAATGCCGGTTGCCTTTTGTAAAGTGGTCTTAATTTTAACTGTGCTGCACAAATACTAATCCAGATTAGCATGACTGTAAACCCAGGAATGGTCATGAGATAGCCGATTACCTCACTAGGTGTTAGATAGGCTAGGTAAACACCTGCTAGTATACATATACTTGTAACCATTATTCCTGTTAATGGAATTCCCTTTGCAGAGAGTTTTGCTAACCCCCTAGGCGCAACGCCACTTTGTGCCATAGAAAACAGCGTTCTGGATGTCGCATAAATACCTGAATTTGCAGCGGACAGTACGGCTGTCAGCAGGACAAAATTCATAATATGTGCTGCTCCAGGCAACCCTGTTGTACTGAAGACTTGAACGAAGGGACTGTCTGCACCCGTAACCTTGTCCCAAGGCATGAGTCCACAAATGATTAGAATTGGTAATATATAAAAAATAATAACACGCCAAACTGCTCCTTTAATAATCTTTGGCAATACTCGCTCAGCATCCTTTGTCTCGGTAACAGCGACCCCAATTAACTCCGCACCACCATACGAAAACATGACCACTAAAAAGGCGCTGAAAGTTCCACCCATTCCGTGCGGGAAAAATCCGCCGTGTGCTGTGTAGTTAGCGAGCGGATCCTGTATCGAGCTTGGAATAATTCCTAATAGAAGTGAAAAGCCTAAAATGATAAACGCTATCAGCGCTATGATTTTAATTCCAGCAAACCAAAATTCAAGTTCCCCATAATTTTTTACTTGAGTTAAATTAATTCCTACGATTATAACTGCGCAAAGGAAACTTAACACCCATAATGGTATTGTAGGAAACCAAAATTGTAGGAAACTTCCCGCTGCTAATAGTTCAACAACCGTAACAAGAATCCAGTTGATCCAGTAAAGCCATCCCACGATATACGAAACTTGGAATCCAAATGCTTTGTTTACTAAATGCTGTACATTTAAATTTGGAAAAGCAAGCGCCATTTCCCCAAAGGCAGCCATTATGATAAATAGTAAAAGGCCGCCAATTAAATAGGCAATTACAACACTCGGTCCTGCAATCGCCAAAGTGTCAGAGCTCCCTTTAAAAATCCCCGTACCAATCATACCAGCTAAGGCTATAAACTGGACATGCCTCGGTAATAATCCTTTTTGTAAGTTCTGATGATTATTTTTCATGTTATTCCTACCCACTTATCTTTTTTGCTTAGACGCTTTTAAGCACTAAAGTATTTTTTGATATTAATATACTACCATACTATTGAAAACTGTCAATTAGTGTTGAAGATTTTAGATCAACCCATATTACTGTTTCTACACAAGTATAGTGGCTCAGCTCCCTCCCAGCGTGTTCTTGCTATGGGGTTAAAATATTATCCATAAGAATTTTTTTTGGTTGAAGGAAACATTGTTTGGAATGGCGAATATAATTAATTAAGGCAGGAGATGATTAATATGTTCGTAACCCCTCGATTGCAACGGAGGATTTTCATTTATTCCTATGTTTTTAGAAAACTAGGGATCCTAAGTGAACAGGAATATCAAAAAATCACGAACCAAGTACATGAGCACCATTGATTTTAGACAAACAAAAAGCACGCGAGATGGGCTCGCGTGCTTTTTTATGAAATTATGCTAATTTATTTTTTTATTAAGAAGATATTTTTACTCTCTTTTGTGTTGTCGTCCATTTTCCACGGCTTGGGCTAATTACCAAGTCATTATAGGCTAAGACATTTAAATCTCGTTGTATGGTGCGAGGAGTGATACCAAATTCCTCTACAAGTTCTTGCGTAGAAACAGTGCCGTTATTGCGGATAAACATGTAGATACATTTGATGCGGTTTAACATCCGGTTAGTTGAAGGTTTCAAAGAACCACTCCCTATCCTTTTTTCAAACCCATGGCAATACCCTGCTACCGACAGCCTATTTGAAGATTCCTCTTCAAGAATATGTAGTTTTCTTTTCCGCGCAGACATCTCCTTTTCGTGGATGATTAATGTGGATACTTAGATGTCTTACATCTAACTTTATTGTAACCACAAAATCAAAAAATTTCCACCAATATACTTAAATTTACAAAATAAACATCTAAAATTTACAAAAATTGTTCGGATTATCGGCCTCCCTTACCATACTCTTACTATAGGTTATGGGCGATAATGTATGGATTATGACTATTTTTTTGAATTTTTAGTTAAATCGGTTGATTTATTTTTTGTATAATAAAAAAACAACGTTTATTAAAGCAAAATTGATAAAATATTTACAATAATGATATTGTTATGGTGGAAGTGAATTCATCAACGATAGGGGGATTTACATCTGACGAAGATTGATTGGATGAGTGAAGTTGAAAAAAGAAATCAGTCCCTGATTACGGACACACAGGATTTATTTTGAATTGGCCATGAATGAATAACAAATAAAAAGGGGATATAGGAGAATGAAATTTGCAATCTTGAATGGGGAAATTATTGAGCGTTCAGAAGCAAAGGTTGATGTGGAAGATCGCGGTTATCAATTTGGTGATGGTGTATACGAAGTTATCCGTGTCTACAACGGAAAAATGTTCACAGGAACTGAACACATGAATCGTTTTGCGAAAAGCTTGGATAGTATTGGGATTGTACTTCCTTATACTATGGAGCAATTAACGAAATTGCTAGAAGAACTTGTTGCAAAAAATAATCTTCAGTTAGGGACCATATATATGCAAATTACGAGAGGAGTCGCACCCCGTAATCATGCGTTTCCAGCGGAAAATATAACTCCCAGCCTTGTAGCTTATACAAAGGAAGCGCTCAGACCTTTGGAAAGCTTGAAGAAGGGAGTAAAAACAATCGTAACAGAAGATATTCGTTGGCTGCGTTGTGACATAAAAAGTTTGAATTTGCTTGGTAATCTATTAGCAAAACAAAAAGCGGCTGTTGAAGGTTGCTTTGAGGCGGTCCAACATCGCAACGGCAATGTTACGGAAGGAAGTTCGTCGAATATCTATATTGTCAAAAATGGTGTTGTTATTACGCATCCGTCGGATAATTTAATTTTAAAAGGGATTACAAAGGATGTAATATTGCAGATTTGTACTAGTAATAATATTGTGGTGAAGGAACGAACATTTACACTTGATGAATTGGCCAATGCTGATGAAGTATTCCTATCAAGTACTACTTCAGAGGTGATGCCGATTATTGAAGTGGATGGTAAGAGAGTTGCGGATGGTTTACCAGGCACTGTTACACGAAGTCTGCAAGAAGCATTTGAGCAAGAAATTGAAAAACAATGCGGAGCACTTAAAGATAAAACCCTTAATTAGAAAAAAGACGTGAACACAGGAGTGTCCACGTCTCAGGCTGTCGAGAAACTTTCGACAGCCTCTTATTTTCTACAATAACTTTAACCATTCACC
>NZ_JBPXRO010000031.1:0-63016 GCF_051842875.1 Neobacillus sp. C211 | reverse complement strand
TTAAAACAAGATCTTGAAAACATGGCACAAAAAGACAGGATTTTCGCACGGGTAATGCTCCTTTCAGTATGGCTTTAAAGAACGACCGTTCGATAAATTAAGAATTTTTCAAGCGATTACTTTCATTTTAAGGGAGAAGCAAACAAATTGCTAGATTTTCAGAATAATTTATTCGCAAATAGAAGTAAATTTTTATCGACATGTATTGTCATTTTATGCATAATGAAAAAGAGGACTTCTCCAATATTGGAAAAATCCTCTACAAAAAAGTACACGGAATGCGAATTTTGGTGTATAATGAAAGCAATTTAAAATACATAGAAACAGCAAAAATCCCCTTAAGCTGCTACCGACCAAAGTTTTAGCTTAAGAGGATCCCGGTTAGGTTCCCAATCCAATAAAGGAAAAGGTTATTTTTTGTTGCCTTTATTAACATTAATATTTACGTCTATTATATCTTATGCGGAAGAAGTTCGCAATAGGTATGATTTTTAAATATTGCCTTTTTTGGTAGTTTATATATTGGGAATCTCTAACTCTTTGCTTTCCTATGGGAAAAGGAAGGGTTTTTTGTCATGGCTGAAAATAATGAATATAAAAATGGAGAACAAGGTTTAATAGCAAAATGGGGAAATGAAGTTTTTGATGATGGTGTAATGAATGCACCCATGTGTATAACAAATTATGGTTATAGATTTGTAACCGGTGGAGAATTTTCTTTTATCATGTGTTTAATGGGTTATAAATATGATAATCGAAATCCATTTCCGTCACAGGAAACGATCGCAAAAAAGATGGGTGTCCATGTGAAGCAAATCGAAAGATGGGTAGATTCATTGTTTAATAAAAAAGGATTAATCAATATTTATGAGCGTCATTTGCCGGATGGAACAAGAACTTCAAATGAATATGATTTTTCTCCGTTGCTAGAAAAATGTTTAGAGGTAAGCAGAAAAGAAAATGCCGAAAAAGAGCCAGAAGTAACGAAAACTAAACGTGAGCGATCTAAAAAGAATAAAGAAAAATCAGTTAAGAAAACTGATGAAAAGTATACCCAACAAAATGTAGGGGGTACTGAAATCAATCCCCAACAAAATGTAGGGATGGATAAAGACAAAATGTTGGGTTGGAATGAGACAGAATGTAGGGATGGATTAGGACAAAATGTAGGGCTAAATAAAGAAATTATTAATAAAGAAAATCTTAATAATATAAATCTAAATAAAGTTATTGATGATGAAGGGCTTTCGCCTTTAGGGGATGATTCTTTTAATCTAATAGCTAAAAAAGAATTTGAAGAACGATTTCAAGAAGTATTTGACCGAGACATGTTCGAGGCAATCTATCAATATGCGGAATCTATTGGAATCTATTTCTTTACTGCTAATGAAGCAGAGCGTCAATATCAGTTCATGTTAAATGTTAAAGGCGAAGAAAATGTTGGGGATTATCCAACTTATTTTGTAAATGGCATTGTGCGTAATCGTAAGTCTAAAAAAGGGGCTCTTTCTAAGCGTAAGATCAAAAAGGCTGAGGAAGAACTTAAAAAGAAAAAAGAGGCTGAGCAGCAGCAAGAGTTTAAGGAGCCAACGGTGCCTATATATAATTGGTTGGAAACTCCGTCTGATAGTGAAAGAAAAATTGAGGATAAGCCAAAGTATGCTAAAACCCGTAATTCTAGTTATCAAGGAACTGATATTAGTAAATTAAAGTTTAAAGGGCCTGCTTTTGAAAATCTTGATGAAATTAATTTTGATGTAGAAGATGAAGATCTGCCGTTTTAATCGGTATTATTCACCATCAAAATGTTTTTAAATGCGCGGTAAAATAGATTCAGAGCCTTCTTCGGAGGGTTCTGAAAATTTTCGGAAGGTGTGGAAAGATGGATAAATTATTTTCAGTAGTGTTTGCTGGTGATTACGGTGCGATAGTTAAATCTAAAGATGATGATCTGGATAGCATTTTAACTATTGTGGCGAAAAATATGTTTGAAACTGATAATGATGTGGTGAATGAAATCAATTCATTTTCGGTTAATATGAGCTTGATGGAGAAATTTTTCCGTGATGAACATGGTCATTTTTATGATTCATTTGGCGATTATAAGCCTCATATTAAAGCTATGGAAGCTGATGAAGCTCATGATTATATGGATAATCATGTTGAAAAAAATGTGAGGTTATTTTTTGGTGATCAATTAGCAGAAGAATTTATGAGAGAATATAAAAAGAGCATAGAGCACAATAAAAAATATAATGGTGAAGATGTTTGGGAGGATTATAAGCCACAACTTTCTGAAGAATTTTATATTGAAGCAATTAAATTAATCATTAAATCAGAATCGTATTTCGGAGAAATCTTTGTTGAAGAAATAGATTTAAAGAATTGTGATATTCAACAAATTAGCATAGGTGAATTGTAGCTGGGGCTTTGCCCTGGCTTATACATAAAAGGAGTGGCTGCTATGCGTTATTATTTGATTGATCTTGAAAGGACGATTTCGAGCCGAATGGTTCATTACTGGAAGGCTAATAAGCGCGGATACTCTCCATTGATTGAGGAAGCGGGCTTGTATTCAGAAGAAGCAGCGACGGAGATCGTTGAGGGCGATTTTGATAAAAGAACGGTTATGGTCAGTGAAGATACGGTAAAAGGCATTTTAAAGAATACATAAAGAAAAGCGGCGGGATGTTTCTTTTTATGTGGTCCGACAGCAGCAGGCGTAATGTGAGCCGTGAGGTCGACGGTGCGGTCTTGCGGCGACCGTGCGGTCAATGCAAGGCAATTGGATATATAAAAGTGAGAAATAAGTCGAAGTTCTCTTAAAGGGATTTTGACTAATTTTATTGAAGTTTATAATAGGAGTACAAGCTTTATAAATATGAATTTATGGGGGAATTTCGTGTGTCGGCGAAAGTGATTACTATTGGTCTCCAAAAGGGAGGCGTAGGCAAGAGTACCACAACGGGCATTCTGGCTTATTTAATGGCTAAGGAAGGTAATAGGGTGCTTGTGGTTGATATGGACGGACAGGGCAACGTGAGCGATCTTCTTCTGCAGTTTGATGATATTGAAGATATTAATGGCAGCACGATCATTCAGGCTTTTGAAGTCCAGAATATTAAACCGTTTATTCATAAGACGGATGAACCAAATATTGATGTGGTGCCAGCGGATGATTTTCTGGCTACGTTACCAAGACTGCTTTATACAGATTCATTATATAAAAATGATAATCCGAATATGGCTTTACTTAAATTATTGGATCCTATCAAAGAGGATTACGACTATATTTTAATAGATACGCCTCCAAGTCTTTCAGAAATGACGGCTAACAGCATTGTGGCCAGTGATTATGTGATTGTATTGGCAGAAGGTTCTAAATGGGCGTTCACGGCGATTAAACGCTTTGTGGGTACTATCGAGCAAGCTGAGAAAGTAAAAGGGCAGGATATTGATGTTATGGGCATATTAAGGACCATGACAGATTCCCGTCGTACTGATGTGAAAACATATGTGGAAGTAATTGGGGAGCAGTATTCCGAGTTAATCTTCGATACAATAATAAAAAGGAAAGCGGCAACTGGCCGTATTGCCATAGAAGGTTTATTCGGTAATTCAGAACTAAAAGAAGCTTTGGATCAATATTATAAGTTTTATGATGAAGTGAAGCAGCGTGTGGGGGTGAAAGTAAATGGCTAAAAAATCGGTACAAGATAAAATCCGTGAACAGGCGGAACGAGAAAAACAGAAAAAGGCAGCTGATCAAAAGGCGCTTTTAAATGAAAAAGAAGGAGGAAATCCCGTGTCAATTGTAGTTTCAGAGCCCAATGTTAATAATAATATTATTGATGATATAAATATTGATGAAATTATTAAGCAAGATAGAAATACAAAATCAGATAAGCAATTAGTAGGTATTTATTTTGATCCGGATGTGAAAAAAGCTTTGGAGAAATATCAGAGAAAAGAAGGTAAGGGAGCAAAATCTTCTTTATTGAATGATCTGGCAAGAGCGGCAATGAAGCAAAAAGGATTTTTATAATATTTCTGTCTTTTCCAGTGAAGGTTCACAAATTGTGAGCCTTTTTTCTTATTTTTCCCTTTTTTTTGAGAAAAATGAAATATATTGTTTCTCTTTTTGCGAACTTTCTTTATACTAGGAAGGGAGGAAGTACTCATGATGTGTACTTATTGTTGCAGGCAGTTTTCGGAAAGCGAATTAAAGCCGATGAAATATGATGATAATCCTAAACTTAAAAGGGTGTATTGTCCTCGTTGCCTTCCAGAAGTGGAGGAAGCTCACTGGACGTTGCCCTGGGTTAAAAAGCAATGGGAGGAAAAAGAGTAATGTATACTGAGCGTCAGGCTATTCAGGATGAACTTCACGACAACCGGAGGCAAATAACAGAATTGAGAGATCGTAATGGTGATTTGCTTAAGAGATTGAGAGAGATTGATGAAAGAGATATGAAAGATGATGTTTCATATGACGCATTAAATTCTCTCACAAGTAGTTTAACTGAGGTAATAGATAAAATATCTGATCTTATTCCTTTTGTGCCAGCAACGGCCGTGATCGAGCATATTGCTAATCAAATGAATGAAGCAGGGCAGCAGGTAGTGGTGGATAATAAGGAGGCTGAGCCTCAAAAAGTGGTTCAGGAAGCTGTTCAAAAGGCAGCGCAAGAGGATAAATTACATAAGCAGCCAGAAAAATATTTTAGTGCGGAACGAACTTGTTCTGTTATCTTTCAGATCGTTCAAGAAAAAGGAAGAATTAAAACAAAGGATCTCGAAGCTGAGTTTTATAAGCGAACTGGGAAACGATATGTAAACTTCTCAGAACAGATCCGAAAGGCCATGGAGCAATTTCCATCTCTTGAACGTGTGGGCCGTGGTGCTTATCAAGTTAAGAGTAAAAAAGAGGATCAAATGATCAATCCAATCTTTTTAAATAACGTTGAAAATAGAGAAAATAAAGCGGCTGCTGTGATATAATAAAGAAGGATCTTTTGTTAACGTGCCGACACACGAAAACAAAAAAAGAAAAGTCTGTCTATCCCGAATAGATGGGCTTTTTCTTTGTTTAAAAGGTCAAAGATAGTCAAGAAAAGCGGTAAAAACTGGAGCGCTCCCTTTTTATATTTTGCACGGCATAATTATTAATGTTAATAAAAACATTATTATTAAGGAAAGGGAGTTTTTATATTATGAAGAAGTATGTTGTTAAGATCGTGGAGACTTTAACTTATGAGATCGAGGTTAAAGCGGAAAATGAGGAAATGGCAGAAGATAAAGCTTGGGATTCATTTGAATTTAAAAACAATCTTCATAAAGACAATGACGCAGAAGTGGATTATATAGAGGAAGTTGAAGATGAAGAAGATGTGAAGGAAGCCGTTTAAACCACGTGAGGCGACTTAAGGAAAAGCTGGAGCATAATTGCTTCAGTTTTTTTTCAGTCTCAATGTGGGCTGTTTGTGGTAGTTTTAAAGTACGGTGCGGAAACACCGTTTGTTAGATTCTAGTTGGTTGTGCTAGATTGCATTATTTTCTTTAACTTAAAATGGATCTTCTCGAAAAAGGTTTTGCCCAATCTGGGGGGCAAGGCCTTTTTTCGTTGGAAAAATTCACTGGCTGAAAATCGTATCATATCACGGTATATTATTAATATAAACATTAACAATAATATTAATAAAAAAGGGGAATGAACATGAGCCAATATGCTAAAGAACTTAAATTCTATGAGCAATTTGAAGAAATGATGAAAGCTAATAATCTTAAAAGATCTGATGTAGAAATCGAAGGTAATGACGCAACGCTTTATGATGAATGGGGAAAGCATTTTTTTGAATTAAGAGAAACAGAGTGGGTTTTTGTAGGTGATAAGCAATGGTAGTTTATAAGGCAACGATTCGTAAATGGATAGATGATTCAATTTCGATTATAAAAGTGGAAAAAGTAAATTGGAAAAAAATACACAAAGCGAGGAAAAAATAATGAGGTTGTATTTGATTAATAAGAACGGAAAAAGAGTGGAATTGGAAAAAAAGAATAATATAAAAGCGGAGAAATGGGTTCAATATTGTATCTCCTTTTTTAAATGAGAGTTCAGCATTTATAAGACTTGAAAAAGAGGATGGCACTGTTATAGAAAAAGGATAGAGAATATTTGTTCTCTGTCTTTTTTTGTTGTTTTTTTGAGAAGTGAAATGGTAAAATGATGGGAGCCTATTCTCAATTTGGGAATTTTTTTGGTTTTACAATGGGGGTGTTTATAAGATGAAAAATTTCACAGAAAATTATGCGCTTAACAATCTCAGTAAAAGAGTAATTGAGTTTATTAGAGAATTAGAGCAACCCCACAGGGATTCAAATAAGAAGGATTTTGAAGGCCATTTGGAGCGACTTTATAAAACCGGGGAATTTTCCAAGCAAGATTATTTGTTTGCAAAAGCTCGTATTCTGTTAAATCGGTTTTGTTATGACGTGGAAAAAAAGATTGGCAGAGACGTAAAAGTCGGAATTCTGTTTTATTGTCAGGATCGGAAGCTGCTTTGTTATGGAGCTGGTGCTCATTATCCTCAAAAAATGAAAGAATATTGTGTTCTGCAAAGACCATCCCTCGATTTAGAATCGAGTATCCATTATCAAAACGATGTTGTCCGTTTAAATAATATCGACGATTGGTACTCAATAGATTCCGATAGTCAAAATTTTGTACCCCTTTTTAAAGAATGTGGAATAAAATCGATGTTCAGCAAAAGAATGCGATTAAATGGTTTAACTTTTGGAACGATAGAAGTTTATTTTCCTCATTATGACGGGATCACGGACGAAGAAATTTTATATATTCGTGAGAAGCTGCAACCGGTGAAAGAAAAGCTTTATCATATTCGTGAGGAAATGATTGAAGCAGTGGAAACGGCTATTGAAAGAATGGGACCAGAAAATTATTCAAATAATACAGCTACTTTTTTAACATTTTCAGCAGCGTGTCTATTGCCAATATTAGAGGGGATGTTCCCATTGGCTGGAAAGTTGATCAATATAACGTAAATAGAAAAACTACCTTTTTCTTAATCATCAGGATAGGTAGTTTTTTTATTTCAACCAATATGATTATTCGATAAATCTTTTCTGGATTCTCGTTTATCTTTAATTCGTAATTCAAGAAGTTGTCTAATTACGTTGAGTTCATCTTCTCTAAGGGGTTCTCCATCCCAATGCAGTGTTTTGGAGTTTAAGATCTTTCTCATATTAGAATTGTCGCTTTGTCTTCCGTAAATATCATCAACTGAAACGTCATAAAGATCTGCAAGTTTTTCTATGGTGTTTGGGGAAGGTTTTCTGGTTCCCTTCTCATAAGCACTTACGGCTACTCCGGTAAGAGATAGATAGTCTCCGACTTCTTTTAAAGTCATCTTTTTCTGTTTTCTTAATTCTTTTAATCTTGATCCAATCTCCAACTTTTTCACCCTCTTTTCAAATAATATATCGTAAGTTGGTTATAGGTCTAATGTACTCTATTCGAGAATATAATCAATGTTTTTGTTTGTTTTTTCTTGCAAAACCAAACAAATTGTTAATATACTAGAGAAAAAGTTCTCTAATTGTTAACTATTTTATCAGAAAATAAGTATATTGATAACTAGATATTAAATAAAAATTTCCAATTCTAAAAATTTAATATTATTAAAATCTTTGTCAAAATCGAGGAAAATTTAGGCATAAAAAATAAGCCTTTAAAATTCAAAAAAAAAATAAAAGTTTCTGAATTATATATGATTAGGTTTAGGTTCAGGTTCTTGTTCTAAATTTGAGATTTCTAAATCTTTATTAGGATCCATTTTATAGATTGTATCTAAGTATTTTAATAAAAGTTCTAAATCGTCATTTGTTAATTTTCTGCCTTTATAATGATAATCAGGTTCTTTTAGGATCTTCTCAATATCTTTAGAAGGTTCTTTTGGTGTTTTATCATTAGAAATTCCAAGTAAATAGTCAGCAGATGTATGAAATATTTCAGCTAGTTCATTGATCACTTTTATTTTTGGCTTTCTAAATCCCTTCTCATATCCTGCTATGGTAGATTTAGCCACACCGATTTTTTCTCCAAGTTCTTGTTGATTCATACCAGAAGCTTTTCTTAATTCTTTTAGCCTTTGAGCAAACATGCTCTCATACCCCCATTAACGAAATCTTAAACCTCATTTAATCAAATAATACCATAAAAATTCTCGATTAGTGATTCAAAGTTTACAAAAAGAGAAGTTTTTTTATTATATACCACAAATAGAGAACTTTTAATCCTAGTATTTTAAAGGATTATGTTACAAAAGTATCATTTTTATTTTTCTGATTATTTGGGTGGACAGGTTCCCACTTTGTGATTAAAATTAAAAATGGAAGTTCTCATTATGTGTATTAATTAGGAGGTTGTCAAATGGGAAAGAGAGAATGGATGATCCAAGCCCGTAAGGATAAGGGATTTGCTCGACAGAATCAATTTGCTGAGGCGGTTGGACTTTCCAAGAACTATCTTTCTGCAATTGAAAATGGGGAGCGAACGCCTTCTGGAAAGGCAGCGTTAAAAATTGCGAAAGCTTTAGATATACCAATGGAGCGCTTTTTTGAGGAAGATCAAGAAGTGTGCGAAAAAGTTCTCGATTAGTGAATTATTTTTGTGAAATGTACTTACAAATAGAGAATAACACGGCATTATTAATATTGTAGTTAATATTCGATATTGGTAATGGAGGTGTGGGATTTGGATAGATTCAGTGTTCCTATGTCTTGGGAATATCGAAGAAGATATGAGGATCCATTTATTGAGCCTGAGGAAGATGAAAATATTGTTACGTGTGCTGGATGTGGTGAATTGATCTTCAAGAGTATTGAAGAATGGGAAGAAATTGATACGGATGAAATTGTTCACCGTGATCATGAATGTATCGAAATGTTCCTTGAAAAAGAAAAGAGAGCAGCCGGCCAGGGCAACTCTCAAGGTTAGTCAAATCATCTTAAAGAGGACTGACCATATAATAGTTCGCATTTAGTGTAACATATGGCGGTCCTTCAATCAATTGGGGGAAGCTGGAATGATATTGAAGCTAAAAGCAAAAAAGTTTGCGGATTTAAGAGGTAAAAGCCATAAAGAATGGTTGGAGCTTAGATCTGCAGGAATTGGCGGATCAGATGTTGGTGCCATTCTTGGTTTAAATAAATGGAAAAGTCCTTTAAATGTTTATTTGGACAAAGTGGAAGAACCGGTGGAACAAGAAGAAAACGAAAAAATGTACTGGGGTAACGTTTTGGAAGATGTTGTAGCCAAAGAATTTCAAAAACGAACTGGATATAAGGTACAAAGATCCAATTTTATGTGGCAACATCCGGAGCATGAATTTATGTTGGCCAATGTAGATCGCTTTATTAATATTCCAGGCGAAGGCTGGGGAGTGTTGGAATGTAAGACAGCCTCAGAGTATAGGAAATCCGATTTTCAAGGTGAAACCGTAGATGAATCTTATTTATTGCAAATAACGCATTATATGGCCGTGACAGGGCTTAAAGTAGGCTATCTCGCTGTTTTAGCGGGTGGAAATGAATTTAATTATTGGAGAATTGATCGTGATGAAGAATTAGTGCAATTAGTCATAAATGAGGAAAAGAAGTTTTGGTTTGATCATGTACAAGCTGGGATTCCACCAGAGCTGGATGGATCTGACGCTTCAACGGCTCTTTTAAATATTCTATATCCTCCGGTTAGTGTGAAGGATGAAGAAGAAATTTTGCACTTGGACGAAAAGGCGGCTGAATTATTGGCTCAGTATGATACGGCTAAGGATTTGGAAGCTCAGTATAAAGAGCAAAAAGAGGAAGCAGCTAATAAGTTGAAAAATTTGATTGGTGATTATCAAAAAGCGGTGTGGGATGAACGGAAGATTTCATGGAAAAAGATTGAATCTTATCGTTTTAATAGAAAAGCTTTTGAAAAAGAGAATCCAGACGTTGCAGAAAAGTATTTAGAGAAATCAGTTTCTAGGAGGTTTTCTGTTACATGATGATAGCTGAGCAAATTGAGAAAACAAGAGAAATGATGGTTACAGCGGGGCAGATTTTTGGCTATACTGCCCCCGAAACTTTGGCTTTATCTCAGGAATTGGACGAACTTTTAAATACTTATATGGGGGAACAGTAAAATGACAAACCAAGAAAACAAAGTAAATCAGCAAAGCACGAAAGAAAAGTTAATGAATAAGCAAAATGGACAGGCTCCACAAGAAAAGAAGCAAAGCGGTCAAACGATCGGTGAAATTATCGACAAAATGATGCCCGCCATTAAACAGGCGTTGCCTCAGCATATCAAGCCTGAACGTATGGCACGGATCGCAATCACGGTTTTTAGAAATAATCCAAGGCTTCAAGCATGTACGCCAGTTTCATTCCTGGGGGCGGTTATGCAATCGGTTCAGCTTGGTTTGGAGCCAAATACAAATCTTGGTGAAGCTTATATTATTCCGTATGGTAATCAAAGTACCTTTCAAATTGGTTATAAAGGGATCTTAAAGCTTGCTTATAATACAGGGCAGTATCAAGCGATTTATGCTCATGAAGTGTATGAGAATGATGAATTTCATTATCAGCTTGGAGTAAATAAGGATATTTATCATGTTCCGGCGGATGTGCCTCAGGGTGAGCCGATCTATTATTATGCGGTTTATAAGCTGAAAAATGGTGGTTATGATTTTGCGGTTTGGAGCCGTACAAAGGTAATTCAGCATGCGGAAAAGTTTTCGGCGGCGGTAAAAGGCAACAGGGAATCTCCGTGGAAGTCTGATTTTGATTCAATGGCGAAAAAGACAGTGCTTTTACAGGCGTTAAAATATGCTCCGAAGTCAATTGAGTTTGCTAATGCGATTGAGCAGGATGAAACGGTTAAAACGGATCTTTCTGAAAAGGCGAAAAAGTTGGATGAAATTATTGATATTCCATTTGACGAAGGCGAACAACAGGGAGCCTAAAAGGATTAGGAGAGGCTTCTGGCCTCTCTATTTTTGTATATGGGGGGAGGGGGTATTGTGCAAGGCTGGATAAAGCTTCATAGGGAACTAATGAACAAACCTATTTGGCTCGAATCAACTCCTGAGCAAAAGGTGATTCTTGTAACTGTTCTTATGATGGCCAATCACAAAGGAAATGAATGGGAATGGAAGGGCCAAAGATATAAGGCAGAACCGGGCCAATTTGTTACAAGCTTGGAAGCAATAGCGAAAAATTCAGGCAAAGGCATTTCTGTGCAGAATGTGAGAACTGCTTTAAAAAGATTTCAAAAATATGAATTTTTAACAGACGAATCAACAAACAGAAATAGGCTTATAACCATTGTAAACTGGGGGATTTATCAGTCCGAGGAAGATGAAGCTAACAGGCAAACTAACAGTCAGCTAACAGGCAACCAACAGGCAGTTAACAGGCAACTAACAACTAACAAGAATGATAAGAATGAAAAGAATGAAAAAGAAGATATAAGTTCAAAATCCAAAAAGCAGAATTTTGAACAAGTTCATATGGATTTGGCTGAGTATTTATTAAACGCAATTAAAGAAAATCATCCTGAGTTTAAACAGCCTACTAATCTTGGAAATTGGGCAGTTACTTTCAGGTTAATGATAGATCGTGATAATCGAACAGAACAGGCTATTAGGAATTGTATTGATTGGGTGTCAGGGCATGATTTCTGGCACAAAAATATTTTGTCAGCTGATAAATTACGAAAGCAATATGATCGGTTGGTGATTGAAGCAAAAGAGGATAAAGCTAAATTTGGCGTTATCAATGGGGGGAAAAATAATGAGGACCATAGGTCAAGTTATGGGAAACGAGATTTTTCAAAGTACAAGTTTAGGTAAAGAGACTTGCGCAGGGTGTGGGCGCGAAGTGGAGATTATCGAAATGCCGTTGATGGGCGGTCCAAATAAGGGAAAGCTGATCCAAATGAGGCAAGGGTGTAAATGTGAAGATATAAAGCTCGCACAGGAAGCCATGGAGACGCATGAGAGGCTTAAAAGCAAAAAGCTGATAGAAGTCTTTGATACTTATTCTTTAGTGCCTCCAGAGCTAAGGGAAACGACGCTGAATGATTATAAACCACAGAATAAGGCTCAGGCTAATGCCAAGCAAGGGGCGGTCGATTATGTCCGTCTGTTTGATCCGAAGGTGCCAAAGAATTTGATCTTTTATGGTCCGTATGGAACCGGGAAAAGTCATTTATGCCGTTGTATTTCGCGGGGTGTTATGCAAAAGGGATATAGCAGTATTTTCATTTCCGTTCCTAAGCTGTTGCGAAAGTTGAAATCTACTTATAACAAGGATTCTGAGGTTACGGAAGATAAATTGATCTCAGCATTGGAAACGGTGGATCTGTTGGTGCTGGATGATATTGGAGCGGAATCGGAAACAAAATGGGTATCTGAAAAGCTGTTTGATATTGTGGACAGCCGGCAAGGGAAATCCACTTTATATACGACCAATCTTTATCCTGAGCAGTTGCTGGAGCGGGATGAACGGAACTTTTCAAGGGTGCTGAATTACGATACTACTCCATTTGAAATGGAAGGCGAGAATTATCGCTTACGGAAGTTTAAGTGATTGCTAGGTTGGGAGAAGCCTGGCACTCTTTTTTACAAAAAAACAATTGGCAAATGAGGAAAGGAACGGAAATTCATGGCTGAACATTATTATGGGGATCTCAACTTAAATTATGTGGCAATTGCTTTAAAAGATGTGATGAAGGAAAGAATCAGGCAATATGAAAAGTTTGGTTTGCAGGCGGATTTGTCCTGGGGTGAGCATATTGCCATTTTAGGCGAGGAATTTGGAGAAGCATGTCAGGCTTTAATGGGTGTCATGCAGCTGGATTCGGTAAAGGAAACGGATCAAGATGATCCAGAAATGGAATTGATTCATGTGGCAGCGGTTGCCGTGAAAATGGTTGAGCTGCTTCGTTTGAAGAAGGAAGGGCGGCTTTAATGTTATTTTCGCCTATCAAGCATTATGAATATTGTCGGCGGAGTATTTACGTTGCTTTGGAGGATGTGCCTGATTTGGATTTTTTCTGGGATTCAAAAGAGATTAATATGTTTGAAATTCTATGGAATCGGGAGCTTCCTATATCAGAAATTGCCGAAATACTTGGAAAAACAGAAATTAGTGTTTTGTTTTTATCAATGGATAGGATCTTAAAAGAAAAAATTGAGCCGAGAAAAGGATGGTGTTTATGGTAAAGCCACAATTAAAGCTGATCGTGATGGAAAAATCTACAATTAAGCTGCCAGATGAATTAATTGAAAAATGGGGAGAGTTTTATACGTCGGAGTATGTGAAAAATCATAGGCCAGATGTATATGAACTGGAGTTTATTGAGTTTATTCAAAAACAGGCGATCCGTTATGGCTATGCAGTTTCATAAAAGGGGCTGAGGCGATTTGAACTATCCGGGCAATCCGAAGCGAACGTATAAAAGAAGGGTGAATTATGCCAATCGAGGAAAAGCCTTTGAAAACGGGCTGATTGCTACAAATAACGGTTATCTGGCGAAGGGCTGGGGGTTTGTGGAGAAGGTGGAACCGGCGATTCAAATTCAGCAGGAGATTCCTCCAAATAAAGTGATCGGGTTCAAGAAGGAAAAAGGCTTTGTGGATTTCTTTGGCTGCTCCCACGGGAGGGCGTTGGCATTTGAAGCGAAGAAAACCAACAGCAGGACTAGCTTTCCTTTAAAGAATATCAAGGATCATCAGATGGAGGCTTTGAGATATTGGCAGGATCAGGGTGGTATTGCTTTTTTTCTGATCAATTTTGAGAAGTTGGAAGAATGCTATTTTGTGAAATATGAGCAGGTGGAAAAGTGGTGGATCGGACAGAAGCGGGGCGGCCGAAAGTCTATTCCTTATCAGTTTTTTTTGCTGGAGTGTGAGCTGGTCAAAAATCAGAGGGGTGTTCCTTATGATTACCTGGCATGTATCGGGAGGTTAGGATAGATGGATTATTTATTGATCATGGGAAAGCTTGCTTTTGGGTTTGCGGTTTTAATGATCATGATTCGATTAACCGGAAAGAAGGAATTGGCTTCTGCAAGTCCGTTGGATGTGGTTTATTCCGTTGGGCTGGGGGATCTGATTGTGGATGGTGCTTATGATGATAAGGTTACAATTCTAAAAATAGCCATTTCGATTGTGTTCTGGACTGTTTTTATATATGGCTTGGATTTTTTGGCTAGGCAGTTTAAATGGTTTGGAAAGCAAGTAAAGGGCAATGCTGAGGTTTTGATTATGGAGGGAAAGATTCTCAGGGAAGTACGAGACAGGCACAGATTGAGCCAAGATGAAGTGGAAAGCTTATTAAGGCAGAAGGATGTATTTGATATAAAAGAAGTCAAATTGGGGGTACTGGAGCCAAATGGCAGCCTATCAATCTTAAAAAAATAAAGGATCTGGAGGTGTGGCAGTATGTCCAAAGCGAAGCAGAGAAAACAGCAGCGGTTTAAGGTGATTGAAAATCACTTGCGAAATTACCGTAATTATCAGGCTGGCATTAAGAATCTTCAAATACAGTTGGATTACATATTGCCGAATATTACGGCCAAATATGAGATTTCAGAAGGATCCGTGGGTTCATTTGTCTTTAAATCAACGACAGAGGATTTTGCGATTGATCGGATCGAGGGAAAAAGGGCGTTACAGTTGCATGAGGATATAGCCATTTTTCAGCTGATCATTGATAGTATCGACAATGCGATTAAGGAGCTAGAGCCTCACGAAAAGGAGTTTGTGAAACTACGATACTTTCAAAACTGGACGTATGGGAAAACGGCTCTTGAAATGGGTTATACGGAAAGGAATCTGTTTTTTGTCAGGCAGAATGTCAGGGATAAGCTGATGATAAGTTTAAAAAATATCCTCAATTTGGAGGTTTGATATGAGGATTTATATCGAGGGGGAAATTTATGATTCACGATTTACTCCTATTTTAATAGAGTTGGATCCGGAGGAACAGATGGGCATGGGGCTTCCTGTTAATCGTATTCTGGCCACTCCTGTTTATATGACGGAAAAGGCAAAAATTGATCTGGCTACAAAGGATATTTCTCGGCTGGGGTATCTTGAAATGTTTATGGATACGGATGAAAGAAAAAAGAGGTAAGAGGGGGAGTTTAGGGATGATGGAGAGGCCTGAATTTAAAAAAGAGACGATTGCTAAGCTGGGCAGGGGTTTCCGTTTTTATAAAATGATGGTTAATGCCAAGGATATTAAGATTTCCAGTGATCATATTAAGGATTATTTTAAGCAGTTTTTTAAGGATGCGATGGCTGATATTCTTCAAAAGGATGATAATTTTAAGAAGCTGCAGGAACTGGAAAATGAGTTGATGGAAAGAATAACAGCGTATGACGCGACTTTAAAGGAAATGGAAACATTGGCGGGCATACAGTTGATGTTTTTGCACCATTTAGAGGACAGCTTATCATGGAAATTACGAGCGGAGTTAATGCAAAGTATCACAATGATAGAAAATGAGATCCGTGAAGAAATCATGACCATTCCGGATAAAAAAGTGGCGGATTATGCTAGACGTCAGGCGGAAAATTTATTTGCTTTAGAAGATCTAGTCATGAAGGAAGTGGCGCGAAGCTTTAAAGAGAAAGGAATGGAAGGAATGGTGATCGGGATCGGACTTCACGGCGGATTGAAGCGGTTTGATATTTGAGATTTCCATATATGTAAATTAGTTACCAATGAACTCGTGGTAATTGTGTCGTACAATTATCTTGAGGTGGTTTAAGTGTTTTTTTCACCAATGCTATTACAAAAATCTGAACAGCCGTTTGACGATGAGTCATATATTACAGAATTAAAGCTGGATGGAATAAGGCTGATTCTTTCGAAGTTTGATAATAAGATAAAACTTTATACTCGCCATAACAATGAGGTTACGGCTAAGTTTCCGGAGTTATTAACCATAGATATTCCGAATGGTACCGTATTAGATGGGGAAATTATCGTATCGGATTCATCAGGTAAACCGGACTTTGAAGCCATGATGTCTCGGTTCCAGTCCAAACGAAATAACCTTGAAGAAAATTGTTCTTTAAGTTATGTGGTTTTTGATGTCATTCAATATAAAGGTAAGTCAGTTTCTTCTCTGCCATTGATGGATAGGAAGCAGCTGCTAGACGAAATAATCACTCAAGATACAAGTCTAGTAGCAAAAGTTAAATATATAGAAGGATACGGTACTGCCTATTTTGATTTGGTCCGACAGCAAGGTTTAGAAGGCATAGTGTTGAAGCGTAAGGATTCGCGTTATGAGGTAGGGAAACGTAGTCAATCGTGGCTCAAGGTGATTAATTATCAATATGATGAAGTAATCATTACAGGTCTTAGAAAAGATGAATTTGGTCTGTTACTAAACTTTGCAGATGGTAAACCGGCCGGGGTTATGGAATTTATGCCACCAGCTGAACGTAAAAACCTATACCGAATGAAGAAAGTCGTTTCAGAGGATGATAAATTCATGTTTATCGAACCAATCAAATGCCGTGTGAAGTATAGGAATCTAACTAAAGCTGGGTATCTACGGATCCCGTCATTGGTAGAATGGAATTAAAAATAAAAAAAGGATGAAATCCAAATAATATGATTTCATCCTTTTTTATTTTATACATATACGAATATGACGGATTTCACCGGGCAATTCAGTTTAAGTAAAGTAAAATAATAAATTATACTTGACCCTGTACTATGGTACAGGGTTTATTCTGTACGGGAAGATAAATTTTTGTAAAGATTTGTAGATTAAATTAAGGAGGCTTTCCAACATGAACAAAAGTTTTAATGCTTCGTTAAAAGTTAAGGTTTTACAATCACTAGGTTTACCAGATGGAGGATTTGAAGAAAAAATCCGTTTATTGTCTCCTTCAGAGAATGGTATTCGTTTAGATATTCTTCTTTCCATGGCTGAAGGAAAAATCGTCAACATCAATGATTTAACTGTAACAGAGGAACAAATTGATGACCAATCTGCGCTTAGGCGTTTAAGGGAATTGGATTTAATTCACTGGGACCAAAACTCTGGGGATGTGATGGTGGCGTATCCTTTTTCCGGGGTTCCGACACCGCACCGGGTCACTGTGGCTGGAAAGTCGCCTGCTTATTCCATGTGTGCGATTGATGCTCTAGGCATTCCGTCGATGTTTGCAGATGCAGTGATCGAATCTGAATGTGCATTTTGCGGTGAAAAGATCACTATTGAGGTTAAAAACAACGTACCTGTTGCACAACCAAATACCGTGGTCGTAGGCTTGGGAACAACGGGTACTGCCAATAGTAACGCATGCTGCGAGTCTTCTTGCGGACCGAATGAGCCAACACCTGTTGCAACTAGTTGTTGCCCAGCCATTCAATTTTATTGCTCTGAGGAACATTGGCAAAAAGCGAATGGAAAGAATGCAATAACGGCGAAGGACAAGTTGACTCTTGCAGAAGCCTTTGAGGTTGGAACTGCTGTCTTTGGTGGCACGTTATCTGGCTCTAAGGGTGAGTAAAACCTCATGAATGAAGTAAACTATGTATTTATCCTGTACTAAGGTACGAGGTTTATGGAGTAAGTGAGGTGAGACGTATGCAGTTTCGTATCGGAGAACTGGCTGACAAGTGCGGTGTTAATAAGGAAACCATTCGGTATTATGAGCGTTTAGGCTTAATTCCAGAGCCTGAACGTACCGAAAAAGGATACCGAATGTATTCCCAACAAACGGTCGATCGATTGCATTTCATAAAACGGATGCAGGAATTGGGATTTACTTTAAATGAAATCGATAAATTGCTAGGGGTCGTTGATCGTGATGAAGTAAAGTGCCGTGATATGTATGATTTCACTGTTATTAAGATAGAGGACATTCAGCGTAAAATTGAAGATTTGAAAAGAATTGAACAAATGTTGATAGATCTTAAAGAAAGATGTCCCGAAAACAAAGATATTTATGAATGCCCTATTATTGAAACACTTTTGAAAAAATAAGAGGTGAAACAGAATGAAAAACACAATAAAAAGTTCAGGTTGGTTTCTTGTCGCGCTCATTACATGCCCGTGTCATCTGTTTTTACTACTTCCGTTGATTGCAGGAACAGCACTTGGGACATACTTCACGGAATATAAAGATTTAATTTTCATCTTGATGGGTCTGTTGTTTGTCTTTGCTCTTTTCAATGGTTGGAGGAAACTTGAACCAGAAACAAAAAAGGAAACAAAGAAAGATACAACAACACACGATTGCTGCAGTATGGAGAGGTTCAAGTCATGAAGGAAAAAGTCTCGCAAGTAGCCACAGTATTTTCAGCTTTTATTATGGCTTCATGTTGCCTGGGTCCATTGATTTTGATTCCCCTTGGATTAACTGGTTTTGCAGGGGCATTAGCCTTTTATTCATTGAAGTATCGTGTCTTGTTCAGCATTGTTACCATCATCCTTTTGGCTTACTCCTTTTATATGGTTTATGGAAGAAAAGGAAAAAGAAAAAGTTCTGTCATTGGCTTATGGATCACGACGTTTTTTGTTTTCGGTATGTTTCTTTTTTTATTCCTAGTTGAAGGTGGAATATAAAAAAATGAGGTGCTTTATATGAGAGTACAGATAATCAAGATTATGACAATATTATCCCTTTTGCTAGTGGTTAGTGCGTGTAGTAACGAAAAAACAGTTCAGAATACTAAAGAGTCCAAGAGTGAAGTGAAAACAGCTGATATGGATTCCAATAAGAATGGTAAACCTACTACTGAAACTGAGAAAACGGGTACATTCACGGTTTTAGGGATGGATTGTTGTCCACCGTCAGTTGTAACAGAAGTCCTGAAACGAGTAAAGGGCGTTGGCAAATCAGCCATTAAAGTCAGTGGCAGCGAGGCAGAAGTGACGGTTTCCTATGATGATAAGAAGACGGATTTAAACTCAATTAAGACGGCAGTGTCTAATTTCGGGCTTCCAGTCGAGTAAAAGGAGGGTTTTACATGAAAAAATATAGATTAAACGTTCAAGGAATGACTTGTACGGGATGTGAACAACACGTATCAGTTGCTCTTG
This sequence comes from Neobacillus sp. C211, assembly GCF_051842875.1. Lineage (NCBI taxonomy): Bacteria > Bacillati > Bacillota > Bacilli > Caryophanales > Bacillaceae > Neobacillus > Neobacillus sp. C211. The sequence continues at coordinate 43,875 of NZ_JBPXRO010000031.1, read as the reverse complement.
AAAATGCAGGTGCTAAAGGGATTGAAGTGGATTTCCGTCGCGGGGAAGCGGTATTTGAGTTACCAAATGATGTAGAAGTGGAAATAGCGAAAAAAGCCATTGCTGATGTAAATTATCAACCAGGAGAAGCAGAAGAAGTTCAACCGGAGCAAAAGACGAATTCACTTAAAAAATATCGGCTAAATATTCAAGGAATGACCTGCACGGGTTGTGAAGAACATGTTGCGGTTGCTCTTGAAAATGTAGGTGCAAAAGGGATTGAAGTCGATTTTCGACGTGGAGAAGCTGTATTTGAGCTTCCGAATAGTGTAGGGATTGAATCAGCGAAACAAGCCATTGTTCATGCAAAATATCATCCAGGAGAAGCAGAAGAAATAAAAGAACAATCGCAAAATAAATCAGATGTTAGTTTTAATGATGAAGGTATCTATGATTATGATTACATCATCATCGGTTCAGGCGGAGCAGCCTTTTCATCTGCCATTGAAGCCGTTGCTTTAAACGCAAAAGTGGCTATGATTGAGCGTGGAACGGTGGGTGGAACTTGCGTTAATGTCGGATGCGTTCCTTCTAAGACCTTATTAAGAGCAGGGGAAATCAATCATCTAGCAAAAAATAATCCATTTGTAGGATTACACACTTCAGCTTCAAATGTTGATTTAGCGCCATTAGTAAAACAAAAAAATGAATTAGTAACCGAGATGCGAAATGAAAAATATGTAAATTTAATTGATGATTATGGTTTTGAATTAATAAAAGGCGAAGCAAAATTCGTAAATGAAAATACAGTTGAAGTAAATGGCAATCAAATCACAGCCAAAAGATTTTTAATAGCTACAGGTGCTTCTTCAACTGCACCTAATATTCCCGGATTAGATGAGGTAGATTATTTAACAAGCACAAGTTTATTGGAATTAAAGAAGGTTCCAAATCGTCTTACCGTGATTGGTTCAGGCTATATCGGCTTAGAATTAGGACAATTATTCCATAATCTAGGCGCAGAAGTTACTTTGATACAAAGAAGCGAGCGTTTATTAAAAGAATATGATCCTGAAATTTCAGAATCCATAACTAAGGCCTTAACAGAACAGGGAATTAATTTAGTAACAGGTGCAACTTATGTACAAGTAGAGCAAGATGGAGATATAAAAAAGGTTCACGTAGAGATAAATGGTAAAAAACGAATAATTGAAGCAGAACAACTTCTAGTTGCAACTGGAAGAAAACCAAACACAGAATCATTGAATTTACATGCAGCAGGCGTTGAAGTTGGTTCCCGTGGTGAAATTATTATTGATGATTATCTTAAAACGACCAATTCCCGAATTTATTCAGCTGGAGATGTCACTCTCGGTCCACAATTTGTTTATGTAGCTGCTTATGAAGGGGGACTTGCTGCTCGTAATGCAATTGGCGGACTAAATCAAAAGGTGAATTTAGATGTAGTACCGGGTGTTACGTTTACTTCACCATCGATTGCAACGGTTGGTTTAACAGAGCAACAGGCAAAAGAAAATGGATATGAAGTGAAAACATCAGTCTTGCCTTTGGAGGCTGTTCCAAGAGCGCTGGTCAACCGGGAAACGACAGGTGTTTTCAAATTAGTGGCAGACGCGAAAACATTGAAAGTGTTAGGGGCACATGTAGTGGCAGAAAACGCAGGAGACGTGATTTATGCTGCTACATTAGCTGTCAAATTCGGTTTAACCGTTGAAGATCTTCGAGGAACAATGGCTCCATATTTAACAATGGCAGAAGGATTGAAATTAGCTGCCCTTACGTTTGATAAAGATGTATCAAAATTATCTTGTTGTGCAGGTTAAGGCTCCTTTTCAGGAGCTTTTTTTATTACCTCTTTATTCAACAAACTCCCCACGTTAGTTGAAGTAGAGAGCCTTTATAAGGATTTCAGTTTTTGTTCAGTTTTTTAGCAGTATCATTACAGTTTTCGTCTTTGATATAAGGGTACAATGGTAATATAGCTATTCCCCCATACGAATCAGCTATCATAAGAAAAAGGGTGCTCCTCCCACACCTGGGGCACTCTTTTTTTATGTCTTTTTTAGGTAAAGGAGGGCTTTGGATGGATAAGCAAACGGAAAACCAAAGGGTTATAGTTTTGTGTAATCATTGCCAAGCTCCTACTAAACTGCCAAAAGAAATAGAATATAAGATTGCCCATTTTATAGATCTTCAATGTTGGGAGTGCAAAAAACAGGTTCCCATTACAAAGGATTTGCGTGCGTTTATATGGGCTACTAGGGAGTGACGGACCAATGAACAGATTAGAACAAATCAAGCTTTCTATCAAAAATGGCACATTAAAGTTTGAAGATATTGATTGGTTAGTGCAGCAAGTGGAAATTCTTCAAGAGCAAAATAAAGAAGAAACAGAGGATTTACAGGAACATGGTAAATAAAACGGATGAAAAAAAGAAGTGGTATTGTTTAAGAAATCGTAGGACTGGGGCAGAAATCAGAACTCAAAGTGAAGCAAGAGTTTTATGGAAATGCCTTTGCGGGTGGAAGATTGTCAGCATTTATGATCCTTACATTGATTAAACCATAATGTTAATAAAAATATAAATATTAATATTAGGAAGGACTGGGTGTTCCTTATGAAGGACGATAAGGTCCTGTTTGTGCTGTTTTTATTGGTTGCTTTTTCGACTGGTGTCGTAGGGGGCTTTGTTTGGTTTTGGGGAGCATTGTTTTGGTAGGAGGTAACAAATGCAAATCGTAAAAATGAAGATGGCCGACTTGAAGCCGGCGGATTATAACCCTAGAAAGATTTCAGGTTCTGATTTTGAGAAGCTCAAACGAAATATAGAGGTTTTTGGCTATGTGGATCCGATGATATGGAATAAACGGACACAGAACATAGTCGGAGGGCACCAACGATATAAAGCCCTGGCTGATTTAGGATTTGAAGAAGTTGATGTGGTAGTGCTGGATATGGATCTCACAAAAGAAAAAGCATTAAATGTGGCTCTTAATAAGATAGCGGGAGAATTTAATCTGGAATTGTTGAAAGATGTTCTCCTTGAAATTGATGTGGGCAACGTGGATATTGAGCTTTCAGGTTTTAGTCTGGATGAAATTGAGGGCATGATGACACGTTCTTATCAGGAATTTGATAATGATGAAGTGGATCTGGATGATTTTGAAGATGATAAATTCGATTGTAGGTGTCCAGAGTGTGATTTCCACTTCAATTCTAAGTAGGTGAAAAGATGAATTGGAAATGGTATCTGTCCGATTTAAAGGATGTGCCGAAAAATGGCTTAAAAGTGTTTAGCTGCTTCTCATGTGGCGGCGGGTCGACCATGGGCTATAAATTGGCTGGCTGCACGGTGCTGGGCAATGTGGAAATTGACGATAAAATGAATAAACTCTATAAGAAAAATCATGATCCGAAATACAATTTTAAAATGGATATTCGTAAATTCAAGGATATTCCTAATGATGAATTGCCAGAAGAATTATTTGATCTGGATATTTTGGATGGCTCGCCTCCGTGTTCTTCGTTCTCCATGGCGGGATCGCGTGAAAAAGGATGGGGCAAAAAGAAAAAGTTCAAAGAGGGTCAGGCGTTGCAAACGCTGGATGATCTGTTTTTTGATTTTATAGATGTAGTGGAAAAGCTTAAGCCGAAAGTGGTTATTGCGGAAAATGTGAAAGGCATGATTGCGGGTAATGCCAAGGGCTATGTCCGTGAGATTGTTAAACGATATAAGCAAGCGGGATATGAAACTCAGCTATTTTTGCTTAATGGCGCTCTAATGGGAGTACCACAGGCAAGGGAGCGGGTTTTTTTCGTTTCAAGGCGGATGGATCTGAATATGCCAAAAGTAAAAATGGATTTCAGGGAAAAGCCTGTGACATTTGGAGAAGTGGAAGCCAATATTTCAAGTTCCATAGGGAAGCCAATCAGCCAAAACTTACGGCAGTATTATTTTAAATGTTTGGCTGGGAAGTCTTTAAGCACGGTTCATCCAAAAGGATCGTATTTCAATTATTCTAAGCTGCATAAAGAGCGGGTGGCTCCAACGGTAACGGCAGCGGATAACAATTTAATGCATTATAAAGAAGCTTATTATTTATCTGATCATGCCATTATCAGTTTGCAGTCATTTCCACAGGATTATGATTTTATGGATCAAAAAGTGCAATATGTATGCGGAATGAGCGTGCCTCCTTTAATGATGAAAGGTGTGGCTGGTGAAGTGGTTCGTCAATGTTTTGGGAAGGAGTTAGCAGCACATGGAAACAGCAAGGCTGAAAATAGATGATTTAATTCCGGATACCCGAAATCCAAGAAAAGATTTAAGGCCCGGGGATTCTGAATATGAGGCATTAAGGCGAAGCATTGAGGAATTTGGCTATGTTTCTCCTGTGATTATCAATAAGCGAAATAATTTAGTGATCGGCGGACACCAACGGCTCAAAGTTCTAAAGGAATTGGGCTTTGATGAAATAGATGTGGTGTATGTGGATCTGGATGATGAAAAGGCAGAAATGCTTCTTAATATATCACTCAATAAAATATCGGGTGAGTTCGATATGGAAAAGCTGAGTGAAGTGATCAAGGATATACAGGAAGATGGTTACGACGCGACTTTAACAGGCTTTAGTTTGGATGATATTGATGGCTTAGTAGGTTCTTTTGATCCATTGGCTGAGGAAACAGAGGATGATTCTACTGATTCAAATGAAGATGATGAAAGTGAGCCAATGGTGGTCTGTCCGAAATGTCAGCATGTCGCTCCAAAAGATGATTTTAAGATTTGAGGTGATACTGGATGGCAGGGAGAAAATCAAAATTAACTCCTGCCTTAATAAAAGACGCGGAAAAACTTTTAAAAGGCGGGAATTATGTTGAGACAGTTTGCGAGTTTTTAGGTATCAATAAATCCACTTGGTATCGGTGGCTGGCTGAGGGAGAGAACGCAAAAAGCGGTTTAAAAAGAGAATTTCGCAACGCTATTAAAAAGGCGGAGGCAGAAGCTGAAATTCGATTGATTACGGATCTCCAAAAGATAGCAGAAGCTGATCAAAAGTGGCAAGCCCTCGCTTGGATGTTAGAGAGGAAGTATCCTGAGCGCTGGGGAAGAAAAGACAAAGTGTCTGCGGATGTTCAGCACTCTGGGGAGGTGGTGGACCGTCATGAGCACAAAGTCAGTATCGAGCAAAAAGTCATACGAACCGAAGAAAAATATGGAGCTGCAATCGAGCGGATCATTAGCAGTAGATTTCAAAACCGAGTATCAGAGGATGTTGGAACATGTGATGGAGACGATAATTGACAATCCTTATATTCCCCATGAGCCGACTGAAAAGCAGTTTGACTTTTTAATGCTGGAAGAAGTCCGAGAGAGTTTATTCGGAGGTGCTGCTGGCGGTGGTTAGGTAAGTCTGACGCGCTTTTAATGGCGGCTTTGCAATATGTTCATGTTCCTGGTTATGCAGCGATTTTGTTCAGGAAAACCTATGCGGATTTATCTTTACCGGGAGCGTTAATGGACAGGGCTCATGCTTGGCTCAATGATACAGACGCCAAATGGAAAGAGAAGGATAAAACATGGACGTTTCCATCAGGGGCAACGGTGACTTTTGCCTATTTGGAGCACCCAAACGATAGATTCAGGTATCAGGGATCTGAATATCAGTTTGTAGGATTTGACGAATTAACGCAATTTGATGAAATTTCTTATCGTTATTTATTTTCTCGTTTAAGAAGATTGCAAGGATCTAAGGTGCCGATTCGTTGCCGTTCAGCTTCCAATCCTGGGGGAAAAGGCCATGAATGGGTGAAGCAGCGTTTTTTAGTTGAGGGTGAGGAAAAGGGCAGAATTTTTGTGCCAGCCACTTTGGAAGATAATCCTTATTTGGATACAGAAGATTATGAAGAATCTTTAATGCAGTTGTCTCATGTAGAGCGTCAGCAGTTGCGTTATGGTGATTGGAACGCTATGCCTGATGGTGAAATGTTTAAGAGGGAATGGTTCAAGATCGTGGATGAAGCCCCGGCGGATGTGAAAAAGATCCGTTATTGGGATTTGGCTTCAACAGATAAATCAAAGGCAACAAAAACTAGTGCTTATACAGCGGGCGCTTTGGTCGGAGTGAAGGATGGCCAATATTGGGTGATGGATATGAAAAGGGTTCAGAAATCCCCATTGGCAGTGGAAAAACTGATCAGGCAAACGGCAGAGATTGATGGTGTAGGCACTTTAATATATATGGAGCAAGAACCGGGTTCAAGCGGTGTTAATACGATTGATCATTATCAAAGAAAAGTTCTAGCTGGCTTTGCTTTTTATGGTGATCGGCCGACTGGACCAAAAGAGGAAAGGGCACGGCCACTTTCAGCAGCGGCTGAGGCGGGCAATGTGTTTTTAGTGAGAGGTACATGGATTAGTGATTTTCTTGATGAAATTGTGGCATTTCCAGAAGGTCAATATAAGGACCAAACAGACACAGTTTCAGCTAGTGTAGCCATATTGAATGAAATGAAGGACAGAAAACGATTCACTTTGCCTACATTGGCAGGGATTAAAACAAGAAGCTAGGAGGATGATTGTAATGGGTGATCATAACAACGGAATGGGTTGGGTTTGGACGATATTAACGGTCATTTTAGCAGCAGTATTAATCTATTTTGTGGTTAAAGGTGTTTTGTTCGTTGGTTGGGCTATCGGTGGAGTTATTGGAGTTATCTTGGCCATATGTATTTTGCTCGGAGTTCTTAATTTAGGCGGCTTTATAGGTACGCTGATAGGAGTTCTGCTGTTAGTTTGGGTAATTGATTTCTTTATGTAATATTTTTTTGGTTAAAAGTTCACAAATTGAGATTTAATTATAAATATTTGTTTACAAAAGGAGTTTATTTATGAGCAAGAAAAATGATGATGTTCGATTAATTCCCTTTACGGTAAATGCCGTTATGGAGAAAACTTCTAAGATTCCACAAGGGGTTGAAATGGTAGGAGCTCCGAAAATGTGGCTGGAAGATTATCAGGGGAAAGGGATCGTGGTTGCCATTCTCGATACAGGTTGCCAAAAGGATCATCCCGATTTGAAAAATAGAATTGTTGGCGGTCGAAATTTTACTCTTGATTATAATCGAGATCCTAACAATTTTAACGATAATAACGGCCATGGAACTCATGTGGCTGGAACGATAGCAGCGGATGGAACAGGCGGGGGAGTATTAGGGGTTGCTCCCCAAGCGCAATTATTGATTTGTAAAGTGCTGGATAGTAAAGGCTCAGGAAGTTATGACAGCATTATTCAAGGGATTTATTTTGCGATTGGATGGCGCGGTGCCAATGGTGAGCGTGTCAGGGTCATTAATATGAGCCTTGGAGGTTCAGAGGGCACAGATCTTCTTCATAAAGCCATTGTGGACGCGGTGGAAGCAGGAATATCCGTGATTTGTGCAGCGGGGAATGAAGGAGATAGTTCAGAGGATAGTTTTGAGTACGCGTATCCGGGAGCTTATAACGAAGTGACGGAAATCGGCGCGGTGGATTTTGATGGGAAGCTGGCTTATTTCAGCAACAATAATACAGAAATTGATTGTGTGGGTCCTGGGGTGGATATTCTTTCAACATGGCCTGGGAGCAATTATGCCACGATCAGCGGAACAAGCATGGCAACCCCTCATATTGCTGGATGTATGGCATTAGTAATCCAAAGAGCTGAAAAAGAATTTGCTCGATCTATTAATGAGGCGGAGGCTTATGCTCAGCTGATTAAGGAAACGATTCCTCTTGGATTCAGGAAAAGCAGTGAGGGAAATGGCTTGGTTAAGCTGCAACATGCTGCAAGCTTACAGAAACTGATCTTATATGTGAAAGAAAACTTTGCTTAAAAGGAGTGAGCATGGTGAAAGTTATTGTTTATGATAATGAAAATATTATTATTAATATTTTTAATGATGTTTATGATCCACAAATTGATCGTGATAGAGGGGTCATTTCCCATGCTAACGGCAAGGTGTACGGCTTAAAAGATAAGGATTTTATTATTGTTGAGGATCATGTTCCCGTAACGCTTCATTCTTTTATGAATGATGATTTAAAGGATTATGATCGTTCTCATAAATACGATGGCTTTACGTTTGAGGATGTAAAAGAGGTCATTCAAGAAGGTATCAAGGAAATCAAAAACATTCTCAAAGATAAGGACAAATAATGTTCTGAATGCCTCAAAAGGGGGTGAAAAATTGGCTTTTTGGGATCGCTGGATTAAAAAGCGTATAGATTACGATGTGGCGAAAGTGGTCAGGGCTTCTATGCAAAATGCTATGTTGCCGAGAACAAGGGCAAGGGAAACCATTGGCAGATGGGAACAGCAATTTAATTGGTATGACGGAAATATTATCAAAAGATCTGAGCTGAAATCAAAGCAGCTGATGGATAATTTGCGAATAATTCGTGATATAAATCCTGACGCTTCAATGGCAGTTTGGAACATTTTAAGGCTGGCGAACAATGGGCATGAGCTCGAAGTGGAAAAGCCTAATGGGGCGATTGATAAAAGGGCAACCGATTATTTGAATCAGCTGGCTCCCAATGTAGGAAGGCTTTATGGAGGCGGTACTGATCAGTTAATAAATGTTCTTCTGTTAACTGGCTACACTCAGGGCGCAATTGCTTTAGAGGTTGAGCTTAGTGAGGATATTTCAGCCGTTAATGAGTTTCACGCGGTGGATCCTTCCACTTTAGATTTTAGGCGCAATCCTACTAATGGTGAGCCAGAGCTAGTACAAAAACAATCGAATGGTGAATATAAAGTTTTGAATCCTGAGACTGTTTTTTATTTTCCGTTTGATCCTGATGTGGGAGATCCACACGGAAGAAGTCCGATTTTGCCAGTTTTACAGATTGTCTTTTTCCAAGTGGAAGTTTTGAAGGATTTAAAAAAGGTGATCCATCATCAGGGCCATCAGCGCTTTGATATAAAGGTGCTGGAAGAAGCGATTGTGGAAAATATGCCTGATGAAATAAAGCACCAAGGTCCTGACGCAGTGAAGAATTTTGTTATGAGTTATGTGGCTGACGTTAGAAATCAGATGAATCAGTTAGAACCGGATGATGATTTTTTCCATACGGATTCGGTTGAAATCGATATGGCTGGCGGTGCGATTGGTCAAAGTTTAGACGCTACAAGAGTAATAGATATTATTAATCAACAAGTGGTCACGGCTCTTAAACAGCTTCCTATCTTGTTAGGGCGCAATGAGGGGAGCACAGAGACACACGGCACAATCCAATGGCAAATATATGTCAATGGAATTGAAAGCATTCAGAGGGGTATCAAACGGATTCTGGAGAGGGCTTATAATGTGGCGTTGCAGGTTGGCGGCTTTCAAGGAAGGGCAGTTCTTACCTTTGATACACTGAGGACTTCTGATCGTTTGAAGGACGCACAGGCTGAAAAGACGGAAACAGAAACGAAAATTCTACAAATCAATCAGGGCTGGATTGATAATGATGAAGCGGCTTTGGAAATGGTGGGCCATGAGGCGGTAGCTGAGCCAAAAGCTCCGACTACTGGACAGACAGGACAGATAAATCAGCAAAATTCTACTTCTACGGCTGAAAATGAGGAAGAAAACCAAGATGAACCGATTGACGAAAGGCAGCGGGCTTTAAAAAAAAAGATTCGCGGGCTAACGATGGTGAAATAGTCGATACGGATCATGATTGGATGGAGGATTTGCTGGAAGTTGAGAAAAAAGCGACTAGATCCTTTACTCGATTCCTTAGAAATCAACGAAATACTTATATTGATAGATTGAAAGAAGCGCCTGATCTTCCGACTTCTGTATTAGTGGAGGCAAGAACGCTCCGAAATTTGCAGAGGGAGGAAACGCCTGAGCCTCCATATGCTTTTCAGGTTTGGGTCAATTCTAATATTTTGACGGATTCACCTGAGCAGCTGGAAATGTGGGTGGAGGAAGGCAGGGATTGGATTGAAAACGCGGCAATCTTGGCTGGAACTCAAGCACTTTTGGAGCTTACTACTGATATTGTGTTTAATGAGCGCGATACAAGGCTTTTAAGATGGCTGTCGGAAAGGTCGAGAAGGTCAGCACAGCTTATTCAGGGTGCTTCGGATGAAAGTGTCTTAATGACGTTATGGGATGTTGTCTATGAGGGCAATTTTACGATCAATAAAGCTTCTAAGGCTTTACGAGAATCCTTTGCTTTTAGTCCGGGAAGGGCTGAGAGAATTGCAAGGACCGAAATTTTGTCAGCTGGAAGGGCTGGGCAATATCACGGTGATCGGCAGTCGGGTATGGTGATTGGGAAGAAGTGGATGGCAGCAAAGCAGGAGAGAACAAGAAAAGGACACAGAGAAGCGGATGGTCAAGTGGTGGCGTTTGATGAACCGTTTTATGTGGCTAATGGCAAAGGTCAGGTTGAGCCATTAATGTTCCCTTCTGATACGTCATTAGGTGCTTCTGCCTCGAATGTGATTCAATGCCGTTGCTGGTATAAGCGGATTCTGGAGGGGGAGGAACTTGAATAATTGAATAAGGGGAACTGAGGGAAATGATGGATAAGCCGATTAATCGAATGGAGCTGTCAGGTCCTAATCGGAAAACGATTAAAAAAATATTGAATAATGACAGGAAAATTGTCACTCAAATTTTTATGGCCAGTGCCATCAATGTTTTGGAAAAGAGATATGGCTGGGATCAAAGCAAAATCCAAGAATTTCAGCAGCACTTGCAGCAGGAAATCAATAGATTTTAACTTGAAAGGGGGTGAAGAAAATTAGCGAGCTCTTGCATATTCCAGTCAGAATTAATCAGCAGCGGGAGATTCTTGATCGTGATACTGAATTAATTCTACAAAAAATAAATCGTTTTACGTTGGATCCATTTCGATCATTGGACCAACTTTATTTATTTTCAGGGATCTGTTCAAATAATCGGCTGGATTCATACATGACAAAAATGCATGAAACGAGTTTAACCAATTATGCGAATGATTTGAGGAATGGGGTGCCACTCCTTCCTAACCATGATATAACTCAATCCCCTTTAGGAAGAAGTTATGATGGTACTTTTGAAAATGAAGAAGTGGATTCTTATTGGTATATGGTCCGTGATTTGAATATTAATGGCGAAAATACCAATGATACAATTCGAGCCATCCAAGCGGGGATAAAAAAAGATTTATCCATAGGCTTTGGCGGTGATCTATGGTATAGATGTTCATCTTGTAACCGTGATATGTGGGATTATGAGTGTCCTCACTTTCCTGGTCTGGAAGATGAAAATGGAATCCGTGTGTTTGTCTGGGTGATGGACGCAACGCTTCGTGAGGTCAGCTTAGTGTATAAAGGGGCTACTCCGGGGGCGTTTGTGAACAAAGCCAGAGAATTTCATAATCAAGGTGATCTTGATTCTAAAAGAATAGTAATGCTGGAGAACGCTTATAACATTCGTTTAGACGATGGCAAGCGTTCTTTTTATTTACCAAACAAAAATGAGCAAAAGGAGGATGAACAGATGGGAAATCAAGCAAGAAATTCATTGCTGGATGATATTCGCACGGCTATCCGTGAGAACAAGATTGAAAAGGCTGTTATTTATGACATGTTGGCAGAGGAAGGGGATCCATTCCGTCAGCCTGAGGATATTGCGATCCGAAATGAGCTTGGAAAGGATTATTCCAGTGTTCAGGCGATTCGCCAATTAAAGAAGGAAGCACAAACAGGTCGCCGTTATGTGGCGGATGTGATTGATATGGCTGTTGCGGCAAGGGTAAAAGCGCAGGGCGATTCTTTTAATGCGGATTCCTACCGTTCCATGCTTTCTATGAGCGGCGATATTGATCATATCAAAGATGAAATTGATTCTTATGAGCGTTTGGCGAAGCAGCGTTTTGTCGGTGGTCGTCAGACTGAGCCAGAAGATTTAGAGCCAAAAGATGATGATCGTGATGATTCAGAAGAAAATGCTCAAAGGTTAGATCCAGATAGTGACAATATTTTCTCGAAGGAAGGTGCTGAATAATGCCAAGAGTTAATACGACAATGCCTGATTCTTACGGGCTTTCTTTAACAGTTTATGTTCCTACTGCTTCTGCTGCAAATCCAGTAAATAGCGGGGATCTTTTAACGTGGTCTACTACGGCGGGTTATAGTGCGGTGCCAGCGGTTGCGGGTGATCCAATTCAATTAAGGGCAAAGCACCCAGTGGATGATCCATTACAGCCACTTGGAGTGCATGCATTTGGTTTTCAAAGGGTTGAGCGCTTCCCTATTATCGGAGCGGCGCCAGCTTTAGGTGCTTCTGTGGTGGTTGCGGTAGACGGAACGACAGGTGATGTTGGGGTGGCTGCAGCGGGAACGGCAAATGGTACTCGTGTCCTTTATGTGGATACAGCGGCTGGTCTTGTTGATGTAGCAATGCCTTAAAAAATACTAGAAAAGGAGTTGAACAGAATTGAAGATTAAAAATAAATTCGGTAAAGAAGTAAATATTGCAACAGATGGCTCTTTAGCCGTTGAGATTGAAAGAAAATACGGTTTATCTTATGCCCAAAAGGCTTCATCTTGGGCTTATAAGCGTTATTTGGCTGAGCATGGGGTGACAAAAAAGGATGTTCTCCGAGCTCTTGGAATTGAAGATGTAAGCAAAATGCAGGTCCGTGCGTTACTTGAAAATGATGGTACTCGTCCTTTATTTAATGCGATCGTGGAAGATGGATTGCGAATGGGCTTTGAAAGGGGCTCAAACTGGCAGGCTTTAACGGCTCGAACGATTGACGCTGATCAGTTTTCGGCTCAATGGTATTACCTAGATGAAGATTCAGTGGACGCTGAGCTTCTTGATGTTGGACAAGCTGCTCCGATTCCAACCGGTACGCTGAAATTAGGCGATCAGTCTATTCGTATGCATAAGCGAGGCCGTGGTATTGAGTGGACAGATGAAGCTCGCCGGGCAAATATTGATCTGGTTGCTTTATTCTTGCAAAAGATGGGTGTCCGTTTAGGTCGTCAATATGAAGATGTAGCGGTTGAGCGTTTGCTTAATGGTTATTTCCCTGATGGCTTTGACGCGGCTCCAACTCTTGGGGTGGATACGGCTGGAACGGTTACGCTTGCGGATCTGTTTTATGGTTCTGCTTTTATGGAATATGAATATGGATTTACGCCAAAAATTGCGGTGATGAATCTTGAAACAGCTTATACCATTACAACTTTACGTGATGGCGACGCGTATCTTTACCGTGATGAACTGGAAGCGGGTCAGTTTGCGGATGTGGTAAATTCTCGCCCATTCATTTCTAACCGTGTGCCAGATAATCGAATTATTTTGGTGGATACTGATTTTGCCCTGGTACGTTATGAAGGGAAGCCGTTTGGGGTTGAATCTGAGCGCTCAGCTAAGACACAGGTCGAGGGCTCATATGGTACGGAGATCAGTGAATTTGTACCGTTTGAAAAGAACGCTCGTTTGATTTTAACACTTGATACGGCTCGATAATTAAAAAGGAGGTTTTGAAAAATGGCTCAAAAGAAAAATGCTAATGCAGCGGCTCAAAATGAAGCGACTGAGCAAACAGTGGAAGCGCAAGGAGTTAAACTGACTGAGGCTGAAATGGACGCAATTCAAGTGCAGGAGCAAGTGACTGCAGGTGAACAGCCGACAGGTAAATATAAATTAAAGGATCCTGAAACACAATTTTCAGACGCAGCGTCAGGTTTTACGCTTGCAGGTGATCAGGAAAAAGAACTTCCAGAAGATCCAAGCCCTGAGCTTCTGGCAAGGATTCGATCTGGTTTTATTAAAAAGGCTTAAAAGATGTTTATCACTCCACAGGAAATCCGAGACAGGACTTCTTTTGAGGAAGTGAAAGGGCTAACCGATACGCAGCTGGAGGGTTATATTCAGCGGGCGGATTCTTGGATTTTAAGGGCAACAAATCGGGATTATACGCAAACGACAGATCTTTTCATTCAAGATGATATGGGGGTTGCCACATGGCTCTTGGTGGAATATTTGTGGCTTTGGGATAATCCTGAGCTGAAAGAAGAACTGATGGGCCATGATGAAGTGATTCGTCTTGGCTCTTTTACTGTGAATAAGGGTGCTAAGCCTGAAAATGGTTTAACGGGCGTTGAGGAATTGGATTCTATTCTGATGAAATACCGATTTAGGCCGAATTTCGGGATCGGCTTTTTTTCGGTTTTAAAGAAGGATTATTAAAATGATGTACTTCGTACTTTTCAACTGTCACTTACATTACTCACAATTTTGTAAAAAGACAAAGGGAGATTGGAGGGGGTAGCTTGTGAGAATTAAAACATTATTGATTCACCGGGCTACTCTTCTTATTCCCGGTTATGAAAATGGAACTGATGAATATAACAGGCCAATCATGACGGAGCCGACTACAAGGCAAATTCAATGCCGTTTGGATCAAATGAGGGTGCGATCTTCCACAGATGAAGAAGGAACAGATGTTTTACTGGATTATGTTCTTTATATTGCGCCTGATGAAAAGATTGAAATGGGCATGAGGATTTATAACGTCATTGATGAAGATGGAAATGTGGTGGCGGATGGTACGTTTACGATTCAAACGATCATTCCGATTTATGGCCGAAAAAAGCTTCATCATTATGAGGTCGGTGTCCTGAGAGGTGATGTGAATTATACAAATCCTATTTCTGATCCGGTCATTCAAACGCAAATTGTTAATTTTCAAGGTAAAAACACGAATGATGGTGATGAAACTAGGAAGATTTATTTTGGATTAACGGAAGATGAAGATTAACTTCCAAAACCCTTATATATCAAGGGGTTAACTAGGTTAATGAGGTTAATAAAGGAGGGAGAAACATGCCTGGCTTTTCAACTTATTTAGAAAATGCGGTGCTGGATCAGTGGTTTGGGGGTGTGGCTGCAACAATTCCTGGTACGCTTTATGTTGGATTATCGACTACGGATCCATTAGAAGCGGGTACAGGAATCACGGAGCCTCCAACGGCTAATGGTTATACAAGGGCAGCGGTTGCGAATAATACGACAAACTGGCCAGCAACGGGTGGTGATGGAACTAAAGCCAATGGAACGGCGATTGCTTTTCCTGCGGCAACCGGTGATTGGGGTACAGTCACTCATTTCTTTATTGCTACGGCTGCGACAGGAGGAAATATTCTGGCTTCTAGTACGATTGGAACGCCAAAAACGATCACGAATGGCGATACAGCTTCATTTGGTGCAGGTTCTTTAACCATTACATTGGAATGATGATAAATGGCGCTTGTTAATCAAGTATTGAGGCCTCAGGCCATAGCGTTTATCCGAGACTTTTCTCCAAACGATGTAACGTATATTCAAGATGATCCATATACAGCGGATACTAATAATATTGTGGCTACCGGAATAGCAGGTGGCAATCCAACGTTAGATTTATCATTTGGGAAGATAAACGGCACTTTCACAGGAACACAGAATATCAATGTAAAGTTTGTGGATCCCAATTGGGTTGGTTTGCATATTGAGGTTTATGATAATGGCTCTTTGAAGCATACTTCGGCAGTTTCTTATAATGGCTATAATAATTTGGTTGCAAAATTTCCATTTGACGCGAGTTTGCTCACGAATAAAGATGGAAATGGTGTGCTAATCAGGGTTATAGGTCACGTTTATAATGGTTTAACGATCACTTCCGTTAATGCGGTGAGCTGGGAAGCGGCTTTTGAGGAAACTGTTACAGGACCAATTGGAGTGAATCATGCTCTAAATGGAACTGTCACGGCTACTTCTGGAGTTACTTCTAATTTAACTGTTATACAAGCCCATCATGTTTTAACTGGAACGATTGGAGCGGCTTCAACTGTTTCAGGGGCGTTAAATGTGATTCAGGCTCACCATGAGCTTACAGGGGTTATTGCCGTTAATAGTAGTGTTACGGCTGAATTAAATGTGATTCAGGCGCACCATGTTTTAACCGGCGCAATTGATGTTCTTTCCAATGTTACAGCTGAATTGGCAGTTATGCAGGCTCATCATGAATTGAATGGGTCTATTTCTGTTGAATCAAGTGCAGCTGGAAGCATTTTAAATAGATTAAGCAGTTTTGAGGCTGATATTTCAGTAGTTTCAGAAATTTCGGCTGATCAGATTTTAAAAATGGTGGATCTGGAAGCGAATATTGGAGCAAATGCTGATATTTTGTCTCCTGATTTACTGGTCCATATGGAAATAGAGGGTGAGCTTCAGGCGGTTGCTGATGTTACAGCTGAATTGGCTAGGGGCTTGGAGATTGAGCCAGAGCTGATTCAAGTTGTTTCAGAGGTTATGGCTAATCGTTTATCTGCTTTAAGTGAATTAAATGGATCTATAAACAACCAATCCAATATAACGGCTCATTTGGACTTACAGGGGCAAGTGGCTTTAACAGGTAGGATTGCCTCTCAAAGTTTAATTGATTCCGATTTGAATCAAATTATGAGCTTAAGCGGGGAGATTTCGGCTCATTCGGAAGTAGTTTCACAGATTCGGAAGGGATTCGGAATCACAGGATCTTTAAATGCTATTTCCTCTATTGATGGCTCAATAAAAAAGTTAATTCGAGTGAGTGGCAGTATTTCAGCAGGTTCCTCATTAGCGGGTGATTTTACTGGCACAGGCTCAGGTCTGAGCGGTGTGATCGTAGCAGTTTCCTCTTTAGATGGTGATATTACTAGATTATTAGGGCTCAGTGGTGGCATTGAGGCTATTTCTGATCTGGTGAGTGAGCTTATTGTTGGGGGGCAGATGTTTGCTTTAGAGGGCAATATTGAAGCTGTCAGCAATTTAAGGGTGCGTGCTCCAATCAATGCGTTTATAGAGGTTGATGATCCTGATTATGACGGAGTGGAAGCTGTTAATGATGGAATGCGGTTATCTCATTCAATATCTGAGGGAATCGGCAGGCATATTGAGTTTCATTTTGAGTTTGTCGTTGATCCTTATTTTTTGGAAAGTGTTGAATTTCGAGTAAAGGGCACTCCTGGGGAGCCTTTCACTTTGAGAGCTTGGAATGTTAGCTCGAATAGATGGGATCTAAAGAATCAGGCTGTTTATGATGGGCAGTTAGATTCTTATGTTTCTTTGAAGATAAGGGATTTTGATAATTTCCTAGATGTTAATAATAGATTGAAAATTTCTATGAGATCCGTCGAGGCGTTTACAAGCGGCACTCTCACTTTAAGTACTGACTATGCAGAACTAAGGAAGTCGTATTTTCAGCAGGGGGTGAGCTCGTGAGCTTAACGGCAACGGAGATCGATGAAATTATTAAAATGCTGCTCGATTCTAAATTTAAAGAATTGGAGGCTGAGCAGGATGGCCAGAAAAGGAATCAATATAAAGGTCACGATTGACCAAAGAGCAATTAATTTTTTCCAAAGAAATGCGCCTCATAAGTTGCAGCAAGCCAGAAAAAATGTGGTGGAAGCGGCTGGGATGGTTTGGGCGGATGAAGCCAAAGGGATTACGCGAGCCGAAGATCATATTGATACAGGCTTATATATTAATAGTATTGGTTACACGACGGGCTCCCCTTCTACTCCGTTGTATGAGCTGAATGAGGGAGCAAGGGAAACCGTGCTTCAAATTGGTGCGGATGTTGCCTATGCTGAATCACTTGAAAAGCGTTATTCCATTATGGCAAGGGCTTTAGATGTGGCTGAGCCAAGAATGCTTCAAGTGGCTGAAACTCAGGTAAGAAACACACTTGGATTATAAAGGAGTGATTCTGATGATCCGAAAAAAGGGTAAGGCTAAAGGCGGTCGCGGGAAGAAGGATGGACGTAAGAAGAAAAATAAGTAAGGCAAATGCTGATTTAAAGGAGGTGAGAGGATGAAAAAGATTTTAAAGTTTGGATTTCCCTTTCTTGCTGCTTCCATTCTTCTTTCGGCTTGTGGTGATGTTGAGGAAGAAGAAAATGGGGATGTGGAAGTGGAAGATGTGGAAGAAGTGGAGGAAGAATAAATGATCAATTATGTTGATCCAATCCCTCCGGTTATTCGATTATTAAATCCTGTTTTTAAAAACAGGTTAACCATTTACGGCAATACGTTTCCTTCAACAGTCAGGCTCCCAGCTTTGTTAATTCGTACAGCTGGAGGGAATGGCTTTTTTCGTTTACAGCTCTTATCACGAGCCAATGACGATATAACGGCAATGAAAAATTTAATAGATTGCATGAATTATCTTGAACGGTATGGCCAAAGCATGACAGGAATCAGGGTGAGATGGGTAAGCCGTGAATCCAATCCTATTCCAAGTGTGGATACCGATTCAGGGAAGCCTGAGGCTTGGTGTTATATGAATGTGGAAGCATTAGAAGTCTAAATAAAATGAGGGAGAGATCAAAATGGCAGACAATAATCAAAATCAAGGTCAATTCCAAGGTCAAAATAACGGTGGAAATGCTCAAAGTTCTGGAAATAACAATGGTGGAAATAATGGCGGTCAAACGTTAAACAGCCAATCTTCTGCTGATAATCAGGGAATTCAGGGAGCAAGCACTTTAAATAATAGCATTGGTGGAAATGGTGGCGGAAATGGATCTGGAGCTAGTACGCAATCTAATGGAGCTGGTACTCAGTCTAATGGCGGAAATCAAGGATCTGGAGCAAGTGCTCAATCTGGCGGATCTGATGGAAATGCTTCTGGTGGAGGAAATACTGGCAATATTTCAGGAGGCGGTGCCAATGATGGAGCAAGTGCAATAAGCACGCAAACTTCTAATGATGGCGCAACAGCTTCGGGCGGTTCTCCTACTGGCAATACCAATTCTAATGATAATGGGCAAGCAGGATCAGCTCAGGTTCAGGTTGGACAGGCTACAAATCCAAATAATCAGGTTCAAGGTCAGCAAGTGCAAGGTCAAAATCAGTCTCAAAGCGGTGACGTTGATCCGGTGTCTGAGGTTAATGCTCATAGTGCTCCGAAATTTTCTCAGCAAGCTCCGGGTTCGCAGGAGGGTGTTCAGATTCAACCAAACAGCCAGCCTCAAATTCAGCAGCAAGGGCAAGATCAAAATTCCCAAATTAAAGCTGTTGGTGGCGGTTGGTATGAGTTGCCTGATGGTTCAAAAGTTCAAGGTCAGCAACAAGCTCAGCAGGCATTAAGCCGATTACAGGCGCAAGGTGGAGCGCAAGGTCAGCCTCAGGGCCAAGGTCAAACGCAGGGGCAAGCGCAAGGTCAAACGCAGGGCGGTGATCTAAATACTCAATTAAATCAATTAGAGGAACAGCACCGTATGCAAATGGAGCAATTAAAGCAGCTTGAACAGGCTATTCAAAATTTACGTCAGTCTCAGCAACAAGGTCAACAGCAGGGCGGTCAGCAAGCTCAGGGAATGACGACTAATCAAGAGCCTCAGCATATTGGAAATGATATGTACCGACTGCCTAATGGTGTAACAGTACAAGGCAAAGAGAATGCAGATAAAACATGGGATCTCTACAAGCAAAATCAAGAGGTTACTGTTCAAGGTCAACAGCAAGGCGGTCAAAACGGCACTATGTCACAAGCTGATCTGGAAGAACAAAGCGCACAGAATGTTCAGGCTGGACAGGATCAAGGGCGAGTTCTTCAAGATGGTGAATGGGTGAGCCAAAGCCAACAGCAAGGAGCTCAGGCTCAGGTGATGGAAGGTCAGGCTATTGTGGCTCGCGGTCCCTCTGATGTTAATAATGGGGCTCAGGTTTTACGTTTTACTAAGTATGATGGATCTGGATCTGTTGATATTCAATCTGGCCAGATTTTATATGTAGGTCAAGATCTGACAGTGGAAGAAGCTCAGCAGCTATTAAACTATAATGTTTGGACATTTGAAAGGGTGGATGTGAATAATGGCTGATATTTACTCCGTTAATTCCAATAATATTGTGGGAGGACCGGGGCGCCTAGTAGTTAAAACATGGGATGGAACGTATCCAGAAACGATTTCTGATGTAATGGGTACAAGTGATCCGTATGCTTTGGCTTCTGGGTGGCGTGATCTTGGGGCAACCACGGAAGGTATCACGATTTCCCGTGGGTTTGAAACGGAAGATTTTACCGTTGACCAAGTGAGCGGTCCTGTTGAAACGTCAATTACTGGCTGGACGCATTCTCTAGCAACAAACTTGGCTGAAAATACGCCAGAAAATCGTCAATTAGCTTTAGCAGGGGGCATGATCATTGAGACTGCCCCTGTTTTAGGTACTGCCACGACTACGACTGGCATTACGGCTCTTGGCGGTACGATCATAAATGTAACGGCTGCGGATGGCTTTACGGCTGGAGGATATATTCAAGTAAATGGGGAGACTTATCGAATTGCTTCCATTAGTGGAAGTGCCATTACTTTAGATAGGCCTGTTACTGCAGAAATCGCGGCTTCAACTTCTGTTTCTCCTGTTACGACACTAGGAACTAGAAGGATCGGTTATGGAACTGTGGATGATATTGCATTTAATACGTATGCATTGATTAGCCAAAAGAAGGATGGTTCTTTATATATGGCCGTATTCCGAAAGTGTAAGATTACTGGGGATGAAAAGGAGCAAGTATTTGGAGCTGAAAAGCGGGTGCTTCCTTTAGCATTAGCGGCGTTTCCTGATGGATCGCAAACTAAAACTGAAAATGTCTATTATGAAATCGAGCAAATGGTGTAAGAAAAAACGGGGAGAATGGAGCAATCTATTCTCCTTTTATTTTTATATTGGAGGATATTATGGAGCAAAAACTTAAAGCGTTAGATTTAGAAGAAGCAATTGGATCCGTTACGTTATCGAATGGGCAAGAATTGGAGATTCCGAAGCTTTCAATGTTGAAGATTTTAAAAATCGTGAAGTTTTTAGGGATTGATGGCTCGAAATTGTATGCTCAACTGCAAGAAATTATTGCGGATGAAAGTCTTGAAGATATAGAGAAGTTTGCGGTTGTCCTGGAAACATTGGATGAAAAGCAATTGATCAGGATTTTCAGTATTATGCTCGATCTGAAAGATGAAGATGTTTTGAAATTGGATCTAAATGAAATGCTGGAAGTCTTAATTGAGCTGGTGGATAAATTGGATTTAAAAAAAACATATTCTTCAATCCGAACGTTGCTCAAAAAGATGTTCAACAAGGAGCTTCCGGAGAGTTTGGGCGATTGGTGGAAGCAAGCTCAGGAAAACAGGGTGAAAAGAGCTCAGAAATTGCAACAAATGAGGCAGCAAGCGGTTCTAGTAGCAGCGCAAGCGGGGGATGGGAAAACCTCTTAGATCAATTTATTAAGCAAATTGAAATGGTATCGGCTCATTTTAATTATACGGAAGAATATGTGCTCTCTCATACGCCATCATGGGTTTCTCGTAAGTTGAAACAGGCTCAAAGTGAGATGTTTGAGGATCATAATGCCAAAGTATTAGAAGGGTTTCAGAGTGCTTTGCTTCTTTTGGACGCTGTTTTTAATAAGGGGAAAGAGTTTAATAAGATTTTGCCTCCTTCTATTGAGGCGGCTATGGAGCATTCACGGAAAAAAGCTGAAATTGAGAGCCGATTTGTTACTGGCCAATGGTGGAAAGGATCAGGAGTTCACTAAATAGGTAAGGGGGTGAAACAATGGCTACTGTGGGTAATGCCAATATAGATATTACAGCGGATAGTGGACAGGCTGAGGGTGCCATATCTGGTTTTATGGGATCGCTCAGAAGAATTGGATCCATTGCCACGGGTGTTATGGGTGGTTTGGCTCTCTTTGATACGTTGAAAAGTACATTTAGTGGACTTTATGACTCTACGATTGGCGCAAATGCAAGCATGGAGCAGTATCAAAATACGTTGAGTATTGTTTTAAATTCGTCAGAAAAAGCGGCGGATATGATGAATTGGGTAAAAGATTTTGCTGCTAGTACTCCATTTGAAATTCCGGGGCTGGTCGAAGCGACAACGGCTATGAGTGCATATGGGCTTAATGCTCAGCAATGGCTACCGTTAGTCGGTGATATGGCTTCGGTAATGGGCAAAGATATTATGCAAGCAACAGAAGCAATTGCGGACGCCCAAACTGGGGAACTCGAACGGCTTAAGGAATTTGGAGTGACAAAGGACCAAATTATCGCATATGGGCAAGAAATGAGAATGGCTGCCTTTGTTAATAATAAAGGACAAATTACGGATCAGGCAGCATTTAATCAGGCTTTAATGGGTCTGATGAAAGAACGCTTTGAGGGTGGTATGGCTATTCAATCCACTTCTTTCAAAGGGTTGATTTCTAATGCTCAGGATAGTATGGGCCAATTATTAACCACTATGTCTCAGCCTCTATTTGAGGGATTAAAGGAAGGACTTTCCTCTGTTGTTCCTATTATGGGTGCTTTTACAGCGGCTTTTCAGGGTGATTGGCTAAAGGCAAGGGAGCAATTAGTTGGTGCTTTTGGTGAAGATACGGCTATGAAAATTGAGGTTGCTTTTACTAGGATTTTCGCGGCTTTTCATTCATTAAAGGAATTTGTTCTTAGCTTACAGCCAACATGGGAGAATTTAAAACGGATCTTTATTGGTTTACTGCCTGTTTTCCAAATGGTCGGTGGAGCTATTGCTGTTTTATGGGGAGTGATCTCCGAATATTTGCCTCCTATTCTTGAATTTATCACTGATATAGCGGCAAAAATCGTAGAGTGGGAAGGATTTGTTCCTTTAATTGCGGGAATTGCAGCTGGATTTGTAGCATTCAAGGCCACGGCTGCCATTGTTAATGGTGTCAAAATTGCCATGACAGCATTTCAGACTGTTTTGTGGGCGGTGCGAAATGCTACATTCCTATTAAGATATGGAATGATGTTACTTAATTCAGCATTTTTAGCCAATCCGATCGCGTGGGTAGTGGCTTTGATTGTTGGTCTGATCGCGGTGTTTGTCACGTTATATAAGCGAAATGAAGCGTTCCGTGAGCTAGTCGATAAGGTTTGGGCTGCAATTAAAAATGCCTTTGCCTCAGTGATTGAGTGGGCAACCACAACCCTTCCGGCATGGTGGGAATCTTTGAAACAAGGATTCTCTGATTTTGTGGAGGCAACAGTTGGATTCTTCCAGAGTTTAGGTGAGCGAATTATGGCATTTTTACAGCCTTTTATTACGTTTTTTGTCCAAAGCTGGGAGAATTTGAAATTGCTAGTCCTGGGAATCATTCAGGTTTTTATTTCTCTAGTGACAGGAAATTTTGAGGGTCTGAAATTAGGACTTCTTGCAATTTGGACAGCGATTAAAAATCAGGCGCTGGCTTACTGGCAGTTACTGAAGGATACCGTGATCCAATTAGTCGTGAATTTGTGGAATGGTGCCGTTAATCTCTTCCAAAGTGGAAAGGATAAGGTCATTAATTTTGTTAAAAATGCAAAAGATGGCGTGGTTAATGGCTTCCGTGAGGCCAAAGATAATGCCATTCAGCGCGTGAAAGATATGTGGAATGGAATTGTTACTTGGGTTGGTAAGATACCGGGCAAATTCCAAGAGATGAAAGATAATATCATTCAAAAAGTGAAATCTATTGATCTAGTTGAGATTGGTAAGGATATAGTCCGAGGCCTAATTAATGGTATTGGCAGCATGATTGAATCAGTAAAGAAAAAGGCACGTGAAATTGCGGGTGGCGTGGAAGAAGCCATTAGAAAACGATTGGATTCCCGTTCACCATCTCGAGTTATGGTTGATGTTGGTTATGATACAGGAACAGGTTTTATTATTGGTATGAATGACACGATTTCACAAGCTACAGCTAAAGCAAAGGAGCTTGGTGGAGCCGTGGCTGACGCAGTTGGAAAAGCAAGTGAGGCTATTCCTGGGGGATTATTTCAATTTGGTGGAGATAATCCATTAGCAAAATATTTTAATGCCATTATTGAAGATGGAGATTGGATGAATGATTGGGTTACTCATTTGCCTCAGAATATGAGAGGGCAAGTGATGGAGCTAGGGAAACAGTTTGCACAGTTTGAAGGATTACAAGCGATAACAAGCGGTAGTCAGCAGGGATTTGTTACGGAGCAGCATGTTCATTATTGGCAGATAAATGCGGATGAAATAACCGATGTGGCTTCACTTATTGATGTGGTGAATGGCATAGTCCAAACGGTTAGGAGTAGGTGATTAAATGGCTTCTAAAAACTTTCTGGCCACATGGATGGGCCAATATCGAGCGGATAATGCTACTTATGTTGGAGGGTCTAACCCAATTCGCACGGGTGGATCTCCGTGGTATCACTCTTATATAGGGATTGATAAAACAGGAATTTTAAATGCGATCAATACTTCCAAAACGGCTGCAAGGGTTTATTTGAATTTTTATTCTACCAATGGAGCCGAGTTTGATGTTGGTTTTCATAAAGAGGGAAGCAATAAAGCTTCAAATGGTATGCCGTTTTATCGGTATGCAAATATTCATCCTATTTTGGGAACAGGTTGGCAGCGGATTGATTTAACGGACGCCGTACTGCAAACAGAAGGAACAACCGGATTTAAAAATATTATGAATGCTGGTTATACGGGTCCTGTCCTTTATGGCGGTCGTGGAGCGGACCAGGGGGAAGCTTACGGTGTTACGAATAACCAATTTCATCTTTATATAGAAGTCACAGGAACATGGAATACACCACCGGGCAAGCCAACGATTACAGCGCCAACGGCTGGAACAAGGGTGGATAAAACGTTTGAATTGAAAGCCACGGCGGCAACGGACGCGGAGCAAACTGCGTCTCAATTGGATTACAATTGGCAAATTTATGATGGAACGACATGGCATGATTTAGGCTGGACTGTTCGTGGAGCAGGACCGAATCGAGTAGTTGATTTTAGTTCTTATCCTGAAACAGATCGGGCCCAAGTTTCCGTAAGAGCTGGGGATGGACAAGGAGCAGCAGGAGCATGGGCTTATTCTTCTAATTTTACGATTGCTCATAATAAGCCTCCGGGGGCACCGACTGATTTAAGCCCTGTTGGGGGATCTTTGCATGATCGTACAAAGTCTATTACGTTTTCATGGGTTCATAATGACGCGGATGGGCAAACGGCTTATGAATTTAGGTGGAGGCAGCAAGGGCTTACGCTATGGAATGAAAGTGGAAAAATCGTCACGACTTCTAAAAATAGGGTAGTGGCTGCAAATACATTTCCGTTAGGAACGATTGAATGGCAAGTAAGGACATATGATCAGGGGAATCTAGTTGGGGATTGGTCAGCAACGGCTTTATTTAGTGCCACTGAGCCTTCTGACGCGCCAACGATTACAAGCCCGTCAATGTCAGCTGTCATTCCGACTTCTCGAGTAAATATGTCTTGGACAGCGCCGGCGCAGGATGAATATCATGTGCAGTTGGTTGATATTAATAACATGATTTTATGGGAAGATGATCAGGTTTCATCCAATCAAACGATTGATATTCCTTATGATCTTGTAAATAATTCAACTTATCGGCTTCGGGTTCAAGTGGCTACGACAGGGGAATTGTTTTCTAGTTGGGCAGAGAGTACTTTTACGACTTCTTTCACAACTCCGGCGGTTCCGATTGTTGAATTGTTTGAGTGGCAAGATGAAGGAGCGGTGGATGTTAGGATCACCAATCCTATTTCTGGTGAAGTTGGGGAGCCAACGGTTACGTATAACGATATTTATCGGAGAGTGTATGCAGCAGAAGATAGTTTTATAAGGATTGCAACCAATGTAAGCAATAATGGGGTTTTCCGAGATTATACGCCAGCTGCAGGGGTGAGTTATGAATATGTGATAAGAGCATGGGGAGATAATGGCACATTCCAAGATTCTGAAACTAGCAATGTGTCTATTACGATTGATAATACCATGATTAGTATTGCCTCCAATCCTACTCGTTTTGTGAGGTTGCAATATAATCCGAGCCGATCAGAAAAAAGATCCAATACAAGAAGCATGTTGCAATTTAACGGCAGAAAAAATCCTGTTGCTGAGTTTGGAATCCATCAAACGGTTAATTTAGATCTGGATTTTGATGTGAAGAATCAAACGGAATTAGAGGTTTTAATGGATATTATAGATTCACAGGAAACTCTATTATACAGAGATTCTAGGGGGCGCAAGGAGTTTGTCACAGTGGACACGTTATCCATTACAGACAAATTCCCTAAGGGGTACAGCGTAAGTTTCAGCCCAGAAAAAGTCGAATTTATAGAGGAAGTGTGATCTAAAAATGGTAATGAAAGCAAGAGCAAGTACAGATTTGCAGGGGGCTGATATATCGTCATGGCAGACGATAACCAATCCTCAGCAATTTTTTACTGACTTTAAATTTGTTTATATCAGGGCTTATGGTTCTGATGGTTTAGCAGATTCAAAGTTTATCGAGTATGTAAATCTGGCCAAGCAGTATGGGGTTCCGTCTGGAGGGTATTACTTTGCAAGGCCTACTCCTAATGCTGATCTTAAAACGGACGCAGAGGCTCAGGCTCAAAAGTTTATAGATAAGCTGCAGGAAGCTTATGGCACAGGCCAATTTGGGGATCTGATTCCTATGTTGGATGTGGAGGAATATAGGGGAACTTTAGCACAAAATCCTCCTACATTAGAGGTATTAAGGGATAATGCTTTCTATTTAACTTCTTTAATGGAAACGTCGACTTATCGGGAAGATTTTCCTCATATGCACGGGGTCACAAGCGGGAATTTTGATGGCGCCGGGGTTAGTCATGGCGCGATCCAGTGGAATTTTAAGAGTAATAGTTTACAGCCTATATTGAAAGATTTGATTAATAATCATAATGATTTAGTAAGAGGGATTTTTGGTATTGATTATGATGAATTTTATGATGTGGTTTTTAATAGGACCACAGCGAATCAAATTGCCTGGGGCGCGGAAATTACGAATCCGAATAATAAACATGAGTTACTTCCTCCGTGGAATGATTATTTTTATAGATTAGGAACAAGTCCTGAGGGGATTCAGCGGCAAAAAGACGCAACGATTGATTATCATAATCAGGCAAAAAAATTATTTGATCAGTTTAAGCTATGGACTAGGAGAGGCTATGCTTTATGTTTTGATATTGCCGTGCAAAGCTGGGCACCAAATGCAACAGCCACGACGAATATTAATAATGATATAGCAGCACTTAATGAGGCAAGTATGTCAGCTGAGGAATATGAGCACCAAAAATTAGTGATTATTGCTAATCGAACAGCTGATACAATTGATATTTCTTGGAGAGAGTCATACCGTGAGAGGAAATTAGCCATGGCTAATGGATCTGGAACGGTTTATGGCTCTCTTTTAGTTGATACGGTTCCTTATGATATGATTCTGGAGCCTGCTTTTACGGCTAGAAATGAAGAAGTGATGGGCTTTCCGTATGCTTGGGGCATGACAGGAACGCAGCTGAAAGATTGGATTCTTTATTTTAGGAATTACTTCAGAAGCAAGTCAAAATATAGGGCTCTTGGGATTTATACGAATCGCTGGTTTCTGACAGACGCCGATAAAATGGCCATGACGACTGAGGATCTGGCGGCTCTTTATAATAGCAGCGTGGCGATTCCGTTATGGTTAGCGGATTGGAATCAAACTGAGGGCTATACGCCAGCTAATTTAGGGAATTGGACAGAATATGCTCTTTGGCAATATGGGGTTATTGACGACGCTTCAACTCACGGGGTACAGCATGGGTCCAATCAATTGGATCATGATTCTACTCAGTCATTGGCTCTCATTATGCCTCCTAAACCGGCAAGCGATATTCAAGTAACGCAAAAGGATAATAGCACGATCACGGTTTCTTTTACGCCTCCTGATGATTCTGATTATATTGGATCAGATGTTTTAGTGGATGGTGTTTGGAAAAAGTGGGCGGCAAAAGGTACGAATGCGGTTGATATTGCGGTAACTACTCCGATTGGCGGGGTGCTCAATGTTCAAGTAAATACGCAAGATAAATATCAGGATTCTACTTGGGGTCCAAACGTATCTTATACGATGAAAGATACGACGGTTCCAATCGTTGAGGCTGATCAAGTCATTAATTTTGTTGGTCGAGCGGCTGGGGATGAAAGCCGAAAAATCATGGTGAATGGCTTGGCAGGAACGGAAATTGCGCCTACTTCATTTGGTGCTGAGTGGTGGAATTATCCTGGCATTGTTGCGGATGATGGCTCTTTAATGACATATACCATTTCCCCCAATAATGGGGCCAATAATGGTGATCATATTCAATATTTGTTTCAATTTGAGGTTACGGCTGATCCAACTCCGGCGGAAGAATTAGTTTTTCGCGTGAAAGGAGTTCAAGGACAGCCTTTTTCTTTGAAGTTTTGGGATCATGTAGCGGGTGCCTGGGATGAATTAACCAAAGTTACGTTTAATGGCGGGGTCTCTCAGTATGTTGAAATAAGGTCCACAAACTTAGCAAGGCATAAGGGTGCTAATAATCGAGTTTATATCAGTATGTTCTCAACAAATGCCGTGGTTGATCCGGCTATTGCAGTATCGAAAAGAAATTATCCGATTAATTGGTTGAGTGCATGGAGGCAAACGACAAGCGAAATTATTTCTACATTAACGCCTTTATATGCTGGGGGAGCTTCTGGCTTGGCGAGTTTTATCGGGATTGATCGTGCTGAAATTATTGATTCTTTGAATAAGTCACGAAGCACTCCGAAAGTTTATATCAATTTTAATGGCACGGTGGCGGGGTTTGGTCGTTTAGGTTTTCATAATGAAGCAGCACAAAAAACAACGGCTGGAATCCCTACGCTTACGGGTTCTGATTTAACGATTAATTCTGTGGTGGGTTGGAATCGCTGGGACGTAACAAATGCCGTGGTAGGAACAAATTCAGGGTTTAAAAATGTTTTGATCACGGGCGGTTTTCAAGGTCTTGTTATTTATGCTAATGCCAATGAAGGAACAACGATTACAGCTTACGGGGCAACAGGTGACGCGAACGAGATTTATTTAGAGATTGAAGGGGATTGGCAAGCAACAAGCGGGGTAACGTTAGGCGCAGATTATGCGGAATTGCTTATTTATAGGGGCGAGCCTGTTCCTGAGGCACCTCCAAAGCCTGAGCCGGTTGCTCAGCCTCCAGATCATTTAACTTATGATTATACGGAAGAAGATATTCAAAATATGCTTCATGCGAAAACGGGAAGCCGTTTTCTTATGTTCCGTTATGATTTGTTAGATGTGAATGAAAATAAGATCCGTGAGCTTCGTAATGTGGTGAGTGGCAGCGTTCAAATGAGTGCTCTCAGTACGATTAAGCGTACAGCTCGATTCAGGATAAAAGAAGATCCGAATGAGCCAATTAATTTTCTGAATAATCGGATTCAACCATGGGCCATGTTCAAACTGCCTGATAAATTTGTGCAGAATGCGGATGGTACGCGGGTGCTCCTTGAAGGTAAATGGATTGAATATCCTCTAGGAGTTTATTTGCTATCTTCTCCTAAGAAATCAGAAGTAGGAAATGATGTTTTTCGGGATATTGAAGCCTATGATGGCATTGTGATCTTGGAAGAAGATAAGTTTATTAATCGCTATACGGTGAGAGCGGGCACGAAATATACGCAGGCGATTATTGAGATTTTGCAAGGGGCTGGAATTACGAAATATAACATAGGGGCTTCTGATAGAGTACTGCCTAATGATGTGGAGTATGAGCCAGGAACGGAGAAAACAAAGCCAATTAGCGATTTTCTCACAGCTATTAATTTTACGGCTCTTTATGTTGATGAATATGGCTATTTTACGGCTCAGCCTTATGTTTCTCCTTCTGATCGTAATCCAAATTATCGTTATATAGAGGATCAATTTAGCGTGGTTCAAAATGGGGTTGAGGAAGAACTGGATCTTTACAGTGTGCCGAATAGTTGGGCGGCGATTTATACGAGCGTGGATTCTACTTCTGAAAATCAAATTGCGTTAATTTCCAATTATACCAATACGAATCCTGATTCTCCTACTTCAACAGTAAATAGGGGCAGGACGATTGTTGATTATAGAAAAGTAAATGAAATTGCGGATCAGGCAGCATTGGATCAATATGTGCAGCGGATTGCTTTTGAAGCTTCACAGATCTTTGGAAAAGTGACATTTGAAACGGCTATTATGCCTTTTCATGGGTTCCAAGATGTAATTTATTTAGAAAATAAAACGTTAGGGATCGCTGGAAAGTATGCGGAAACAGCTTGGAGCTTTGATTTGCAAGCGGGGGCTAGTATGAAGCATGAGGTAAGAGCGGTTATTAATATCTAGGGGGGATTTATTCAATGCTACGGCTTAAAAGTACCAGTGATTTGGTGAATGCCTTAACACTGTTAATTGATAAATCTCAAAACAAGAATAAAAAGCAAGATGATTATGTGCTTAATAGCATGGATACCACTTTTAAATTAGGTCAGATTGATTCTACTTATATAAGTGGGAGGCCGAGGATCGTATTTGAAGGGGAAAGTCAGGCAAGTTTAAAGGCTTATCCTTATTTATCTTCCTATACGCCAAAGGCCGGGGATGTGGTGCTATTGGCTAGAGTAGGAAATTCTTATATTGTCCTGGGGAAAAGGGTTTAAGGAGGGCTGAGGAATGGATGTGATCCAATGGATTTTAGGACAGGCCCAAAACATGGTTTTAGGTGTAGATGGTCAGCCTTATGCCGTTGAAATTACGGAGCCGATTGGCTTCACCGTTTATATGGGGATGGCTTTTGTGCTTTATGCGATCCGTGAAACGGAAATTGTACCGATTCGATTTTTGCCTTTGGTAAGTATTGTGATTGGTTTGCTTTATAGCTGCTTAGTGGAGTTTCAAAAGTTTGATGAGGAAAGTGTGGTGGCGGGAATCCGTTTAGCACTTCTGGGAATTGGCTCTGTTGCTACGATTAAATATTTTTTAGATGGTGATCGTACGCGAACAGAAACAAAAAGATTAAAAGAATAAAAATGGAATTTTTAGGCGGCAGTTTATCTATTATGAGCTCGGTATAATGAAAAAAAGTAGATTAAGAGAGGATCGTTATGCCGAGAAGAAAGGTAGAAAAAATAAAATTTAATTGTATCCAATGTGGTAAAGAAATATGGGTTCATCCTTCACGGGCTAAAAGAGGAAATGTTAAGTTTTGCTCTAACTCTTGCACGACAACTTATCGCAATTTGAAAAATAATCCATCAAAAAATCAAGAGATTAAATTGAAAATTGGTAAGGCAAGTAAAGAACGGCAAGTAAATATGGATCGCGGTTTGCATGGTCGATATGGGTCAGATGGAAAGCATGGTTATGGAAAAGATAATCCAACTTATAAAAATGGAATTGCTTTATATAGAAGGATTATCGAGGAACGTGGTTTTTGTTGTGAAAAATGCGGAAATGCGTTTGATCCTAAAATGCTGGAAGTTCATCATAGGGATAAAAATCGAAAAAATAATGAACCTGATAACTTAGAAGTTTTGTGTAAAACTTGTCATCATGGAGATAGGCATAATGTGGTGGATCGGTTAAATAATGATTATGAATTAACCCAAAAACGAAAGGCTTTTTTCCTTGAACAGTATAAGGAAATCAGAAACGCTAAAAAGATTATGGAAATGATGGGGCTTCATAGAGATCGTTATAACCGGTGGAGAAAAACAGATCCTGAGTTTGATAGAGCATATAAGGAATTACAAAGAAATCGCTAAAATTAGCGGTTTTTTTTATTACCAAAAATGAAAGGAGATTTTTTTTATGCCGAAAGTTGCGTTATCTTATGGCCATGGTGCTAATACGTATGAGGATTCTCGGTCAAAATTTGTTGTTAATGGTGGAAAAGTATATGAGGAACATACGCATAATGCGTCAGTAGGATCAGAGGTGAAAACTATTCTGCAAGCTCACGGGGTAACGGTTTTAGAAGTTCAGCCTCCATTTGGGAAGGATGTTCCATTAAAAACAAGGACCGATAGAGCAAATGCCTGGGGAGCGGATCTGTATTATTCGATTCATGCGAATGCAGCGGCTTCGTCGGTGAGAGGTTATACGGCTTTTTATTGGAATGGTTCAGCAAAAGGGAAGCAAATTGCGGAGCTTTATGCCAAGCATATAAAAGAATTAGGGTGGCCTTTATATCATAATGGGGTTTATCCTTCTGTGAAAGGAACATGGAACGATTTTCATGAGCTTCGCGAAACGAATATGATTGCTTTGCTTACGGAAAATGGTTTTATGACGAATGCAGAAGATTTTAAAAGGATCTTTTTAAATGAAAATGACGCGTGGGATAAGGAAGCCAGGGCGCACGCAAAAACGATTTTAGAGTATTTCGGGATGAAATATGATCCGGTAAAAGGCGGGGAAATCGTGAAACCAAGCCAACCGATAGCAGCACCAAAGCCTCCATCTGGAACGATTTTAAGGGTTCAGGCCGGTGCTTTTAAAACTGAGAGTGGAGCAAAATCGAGAATAGCAGCGTTAAAAAAAGCGGGATTTGATTCTTTTTATGTTCATGAGGGATATTTTTACAAAGTTCAAGCGGGTGCCTTTACTTCAGAATCAGGTGCAAAAGCGAGAGTGGCAGATTTAAAGGCTGCTGGATTTGACGCATATTATACTTCTCATTAAGGAGCTGATAAGATGAAAAAAATTAACTGGAAAGTGCGATTCCGAAATAAAACGTGGCTGGCTGGATTCATTTCTCAAACGCTGCTGATTATCCAAGCGATCATATTTGGTCTTGAAGGCCTTCATGTGATTGATATTGATATGGAACAAGCGGAACAGTGGCAGGTTTTTGTTATGGGGATTGTTGATCTGTTTTTGGCTTATATGGCTTATCTGGGAATTGTTACGGATCCAACAACGGAGGGCGTTACTGATTCAGCTAGAGCTTTGAAAAGGTCCGAGCCATTGCCAGAAGCGAAGAAAAATGAATATTGGACAAATCAATAATAATATTATTATTAATGATATTGTTATAAAAATAGCCCTGGCATATGCTGGGGTTATTTTTTTTGCATGAAAAAAGGCTCTAAAGTTGAGCCTCTTCCAGAAAACTGATCTATATTAAAAAGGAGGAAAATGAGGTGGTATGGCGGCACCTCGAATCATGACTTGTTTTTTATATTCCCTTTTTAATAGAAATTAAGAGGGTTTTGATTAAGCTTTCAGTTTTCTTTCAGTTTTTTGAAGCAAGTTTTCATTTAAAATGGGAACTAAAGATAGTAAGCAGTTCCTCTCTTTGATTTTTGACGTCAAATCAAATAGGAAGTGATCTAATATCTCCGGAAAAGCTGGGCAGAAATGCTCGGCTTTTCTTGGGAAAATCGCTGTGTTTCGTTTTGTTTGATCGCAGTGTTTCGTTTTGTCGAAATTTTTGGTGTCATATGTCATAAGTTTTATGGTTTACATTACACTGTGGAGTGCTATACTAATATTGGGTATAGATTTTTTCACGAAGCCGAGTGGTGTCGACTTCGCGATTGTATTTAACAAACGTTACGATTTTCGTATGGATCGGAACTCCGTACAAATCCAGTACCAAATTGTTCAAGAAACAAATGGGTAGTCAACTCTTGACCGAGAGCTACCAGTACAGGAAAGCATTGTTTGCTTCCAAAGAAAAAAGTCCTCCTGACTAGAGGGCTTTTTTTTGTTGCATATACATATTATGAAAGGATCGTTCGCCTCATATACTCCCATCTTTCTGAGTGGTGTATTCGATTGCAGGGGCATACTGTTTTTCAAGCCTTTTGTGGGTGACTAGTCCACGCAAAACGTACTCAACAGCTTTACGGCTCGTATATTTTGGGTAATAAATCCTTATAATATGTTTAAGGTTATTGCTTGTTCATAAACGAAGCAATGATTGGTGCAATTAAATCTGGCTGGAGAGATTTAAGGTCAACTCCAAGCTTTGGTGCAAACACGATAAATGCTAAAAAGGTGATTAGCATTATCCAAGGCATAACGGCTGTCAAAATGGCAGCTTTGCCTTCTTGCATGGTTTTGTAAACAGTGGCTTCCTTTACGGAAGTTTTTTTCTTTTGGGTTTTTGATTTTTTCACTTAGCCCATCCTCCTTTCATGGAAAGATGAAGATGGGCACCTGCTGTCTCTATTCTATCAGCTTATGTTCTCTCCTAGTAGTCTTTTAAATGGAAATATTTTCGACAGGCTGAGAACTTCGGAAGCTCCCCTCTTTTAAATTATCAGAAAACTCCTGTCAGACGAAATTAGATTTGTTCTCATATAGAGTTATCCATCTAAGTCTCTTAAAATGCGATTCTCCGACATATGTAATTTTCAAAGGGCAGTGGTGTGCCTTCATATCTAGTATGGCCATGATTTGAAGAAGATATACATATTATATTGAGTTTTTTTAAAACGTAAACCAAAATCAGAAAAAAGTTAGAAAATATGAATCTTACATTCCTAACAATTGTCAGATTCGGAATGTTGATATATCAAGGTTTTAATAGAAATAAAAAGTTCTCAAATAGTTGTATCTGACCAAAATACGGTATAATAGAAGAAAGGTCAGATTGGGGGATTTGGCTGAAATTTGATGAAAAAAGGTGTGGAAAATGAGTACAGTACAACCGATTCGAGAGATAACTAAGATCAACGCCATGAAAAAGATTTTATTGGGGCAGAGTTTAAGAGATTATACTTTATTTACGTTAGGGATTAATTCTGGGCTGAGGATTTCTGATCTGTTGAATTTAACGTTTGGGGATGTGCTGGACGCTGATGGAAACTTAATTCACGAATTGAGAATTTTAGAGCAAAAAACGAGGAATAAAAAGAATAGAAAATATAAGGATTTTCCATTAGGAAGAAAAACACAAAAAGCACTGAATGATTATATAAAGTCAGTGGGTGATTTTGAATATACGGATCCATTGTTTTTTAGTAGGAAGAAACAGAACGGGCAGCGGGTTCCGATTACGAGGCAGCATGCTCATTATATTTTGACGCAAGCAGCTCAGGATGTTGGAGTGAAGGAAAGTGTAGGATCGCATTCTATGAGGAAAACTTTCGGCTATCATGCTTATAAGAATGGAACTGATCTTAGTTTGCTCCAGGATATTTTAAATCATGAATCTCCACAAGTAACATTGAGGTATATAGGTATAACAAAGGATGAAAAAGATAAAGTTTATATTTCGTTGGATTTATAGGCGATTTGGCCAAGGGCCTAAAGATCATAAAAAGCTGCCAAAGTAAAATGGCAGCCTTTTTGATTTTTTAGCGATAGAGACCATTCGGATGAAAATGCCACCACCAATTATCTACCTTTTTAAATTCTTCCTCTACCGTAACAAATGATTTCACTTCTGTGCCGAAAAGATGTTTGTAATATGCTTTGAATTGTTCGCAACCTCTCGTAAACTCAATGGCTCCCTCTTTACTTACTCCGTCTTTCATTCCGACAACAATAAAAGGAACATCATCTTGATGGTAATTAACATCTTCATAATGTAGAAGTATGTTTCCTCCAAAATAAATATCATATAGTTCAGGTAATTCTTCTTTCATAGCTACTTCCATCATAACAAGTCGGCTCATATTTTCACTCCTTTTTCTTTCTATTATGAATCTATAACGATTAAAAGAAATAGAGTAATTGTGGATAAAATTCGAAATCTTTTTTAATATTGTGATATTAATTATATTGTTTTAAATCCATTGCTTTAGGTAGGTAAAATGTCGAATGCCTTGAAACGTAATATTAATAAAAATAATAATGTTATTATTAATAAATAGGAAATAACAATGAAATTAGGGGGCAGTTTGTCCTCTTTTTTTTGGTTTTTTCTGTGTTATTTCGGTAAAAACTGGTCACTTACAATCCAATAAAATCACGATATTATATAAAAATAAACATTAATATTAATATTTATTTTTAGGGGGAAATATAAATGAATTTTAAAAAATGGATTGAAACGTTTGTTGAGGAAAAAGGTTTTCAAAATGAGGCTTTCACTTTTGAATTGCAAGAACAATTTCATATGGTTGAAATGGATTTCCTGGTGGAGTTCTTAAAGGAACTTGATTCTGTTAATCAAAAGAAGATCAAAGATATGTTGGTGAAAATTGATTTTATGAATGGTAATTGCCTCGATTTCTTGAAGCATTGTGCGAAAGGATACGTACATGCCACATATTGTGATTAATGATAATATAAATAAAAATATTAATATTAAAAATAATAAATAAAATGGTATATATGATCAAGTGAGGATTTACTATTTTTGGTAAATCCTTTTTATGTTTACTCTTATTTTTAAAAATGGTGTAATATTTAAGCATACATAACATGAAGTGAAAGCTTAGAGGAGATTCATATGAAAACAACCATTGAAGAACGTTTAACATCTTTATTGAAATCATTGCCTACCTATTGGGAAAATGAGCAATTAAATAAAATAAAAGTCATTGAAGCAATCAGAAATTACGATGAACAATTGATGAAGTTACTTTTATCTGATGATTTAATCAGAACAACTTACTCAACTGAAATAGGAGGGACGGTAATCTTTAAACAACAGGAATTCGTTGATTTTTTCCGTTACAAAGATTACTGGGATAGCAGTTATACAAGATATAGTAACGAAATCGGTCTTACAACTGAAGGAAGGTATCTGAAATACAATTCAGATGTTGTATTGGACTTTCCTTTTAAAGACACTATTTTTGAAGGTGGAATGTCAAAAGAGGACATTGCTAAGAACGAAGTTTATTATCATACCGTAATAGCTAAACAAGAAATTGACATCATGTTGTCTGAAAAAGTTTTATCTAGGAGTAAAAGGATTGATAAACATGGTGAACAGGAAATTAAGGAATTTGACAATAAAGATAATCTGATTTTAAAAGGAAATAATCTTGTTGCTTTACATACCTTAAAAAAACGGTATGTAGGACAAGTGCGGTTAATCTACATTGACCCTCCTTATAATACGGGTGGAGACAGTTTCAAATACAATGATCGTTTTAACCACTCAACCTGGTTAACTTTTATGAAAAACAGGTTAGAAATAATGAAAGAGTTGTTATCAGATGATGGAAGCATTTGGATAAATATCGACGATAAAGAAGGGCATTATTTAAAAGTTTTATGTGATGAAATTTTCGGAAGAAACAATTTCATTTCAACTATCGTTTGGCGTTCAAGTGATAATAGTAATAACGACGCAAAAAGATTCTCACAAGACCATAATTATATTTTAGTTTATTCAAAAAAAGAAGGTTGGCTTCCAAATAAAGTTGAACGAAGTGAAGAACAGGCTAAGCA
Source organism: Neobacillus sp. C211 (assembly GCF_051842875.1). Lineage (NCBI taxonomy): Bacteria > Bacillati > Bacillota > Bacilli > Caryophanales > Bacillaceae > Neobacillus > Neobacillus sp. C211. Next base: position 6,585 of record NZ_JBPXRO010000031.1, on the reverse strand, counting down.
TTATACCAACCCTGATAACGATCCAAGGGGACCGTGGTTTGATGGAAATCCAATATCTTCACCAAATCCTAGACCTAATCTACGTTATAACATTATTGCACCAAATGGAAATATAATTACCCCTCCTGCTTTTGGATGGAGGTGGTCGGAAGAAACTCTAAAAGAAAAAATGGCTACTGGGGAAATTAGGTTTAATGAAACATTCACCAATATAAAAAGAAGAACTTATTTAAAAGAACAAAAAGGAATTCCAGCTTCAACTCTTTGGGCTAATTTGGAGGAAACAGGTCATAACAGACAGGCTAAATATGAACAAAAACATTTATTTTCTGATAGAAGTAAAGAAGAGTGGTTTTCAACACCTAAGCCTGAACGATTAATTAAAAAAATATTAGAAATAGGTAGTAATAGCGGTGACTTGGTTCTAGATGGATTTGTTGGAAGTGCTACGACTGCTGCAGTAGCACACAAAATGAATCGACAATATATAGGAATTGAACAGATGGATTACATAGAGACAATCACCATTGAAAGAATGAAAAAAGTCATTGAGGGAGAACAAGGTGGAATATCCAAGGATGTTGATTGGCAAGGTGGGGGAAGTTTTGTTTATGCTGAACTTCTTGAATCCAATCAATTATTTATTAATAAGATAATGAATATTTCAACTGACGAATCTCTGGTTAAATTTGTATGCGAAATAAAAGATAAAGCCTTCTTTAATTTTAAAGTTGAGTTAGATAAGCTTATCAATAACATATTAACGAACGATGAATTGTCATTGGAGGATAAGAAGAAACTTGTTTTAGAATCGTTAGATAACAATCAAAACTATGTAGCCTATTCAGAAATAGATGATGTTCTTTTTGCTATTTCGGAACAAACTAAAGAGTTTAATCATTCGTTTTATAAAAAAGAAGTAGGTAATGGTAATGAATAAAGAAACTCTTCATCATCAAATTGAAAATATTTTAAGTAAATTTATCGGGAACAACAACGAATTAGTTGAACGTCCAACTGTTCCTATGTACATCCACAAGAACTTAAAGCACGAACTAAGACCGTACCAACAAGCTGCACTAGAACACTTACTTTTTATTGAGGGAAAACCTGCATCTAACCACTTATTATTTTTAATGGCGACAGGTTCAGGAAAAACTAACGTTTTGGCTGCTGCCATTTTGTATCTTTATAAAAAGAAAGGCTTTCAAAACTTTTTATTCTTTGTTAATAGCGACGCCATCATTCGAAAGACGGAAGAAAACCTTTTGAATTCAACATCCACTAAGTATTTATTTAACCCAGAAGGTATAGAAATTGAGGGTGAAAAAATCTCTATTCAAGTTGTTGACGTTTTTCCGATAGTGAAAAGTAAACAAACGATATATTTAAAGCTGACTACTATTCAAAAGCTTCATATGGAATTGACGCAACCTCGTGAGAATGGCTTAACTTATCAATCGTTAACCGAAGAAAAGCTTGTATTGCTAAGTGATGAAGCTCACCATATCAATGTCCAAACGAAGAAAAAGAGCAATAAAAAAGAAACAAAAGTAGAAATTGAAGAAAAGAACTGGGAAATGACCGTCTCTAATATTATGAGAGCGAATCCAGAAAATCGTATGTTAGAGTTTACAGCTACACTTGATTTGAGCAATGACAATATATTTGATAAATACAAAGATAAGGTTCTCTTTCAATATGATCTACCACATTTTATGAATGATAGGTATTCAAAGAATGTTCTCATTGCTAAACATACTGAAGATGACCAAAGCAAAATGATGAAAGCCACTCTTCTAAGTCAATACCGTAAATATGTTGCGAAGGAAATAGGAATTGAACTTAAACCTGTCATCATGTTTAAGTCCAACACCATTGCTTTATCTCAATCTGCTAAAGATGTATTTATGCAAATGATTCAAGAGTTGTCCGAAACATCACTGAAAAAGATGGTACAACGAGAAGTAAGTATTCATAAAGGAACATCCACTGTGTGGGAACAAGTCTTTAATTATTATGAGAGCGTAGATCTATCAAAAGTTATACTTGACTTACAATATGATTTTACGCAAGATACGATTTTGTCGGTCAATTCCCAAGAAATCTTCTCGGAACAGGACGCTGGACTTTTGAATTCGTTGGAAGATATGAATAATCCAATTCGGGCAATTTTTGCAGTCGCAAAATTAAATGAGGGTTGGGACGTTCTAAATTTATTCGACATTGTACGGTTAAGTGAAAATGCTTCTACTACCAAAAAAGCAACGGATTCAGAAGCTCAACTGATTGGACGTGGTGCAAGATATTACCCATTTGAATTTGAGGGGGAAAAGTCCTTTCAGCGTCGATTTGATTTATCGGGGCGAAAACTTTCTGTGTTGGAAGGCCTTCATTATCATACGGTAAATGAAAGTGCTTATATTAAAAACTTGATAAAATCATTAGACGCTGCTGGTATCCAAACGAAGGACGAGAAGTATAATCGATACGAAGCAAAAGTGAAAGGTAAATTTAAAGAAACGCCTTTATTTAAACACGGAAAAATCTATATAAATCGTTGGATTCAAACAACGCCTGATGACTATAATTCTTTTGATAAGTATTCTATCGATAATCAAGTAGCCTATGATTTTGAACGAACAGAAGAGCAACAATACGGGAAAAAAGAACAAGGGGAAAAGGCTTTGTCAGAGTTATATACCGAGACTCAGCTGCCTATCGATAAGAGAATAATTCAAAAAGCTATCCAGAGGAATCCATTTTTTCGCTTTGCTACCTTAAGGAAATACCTACCATCGATAACTAGTATTCAAGATTTTATCGAAAATCCTTCTTTTATGGGAGGATGTAACATCCTTGTACGACTTCCACGTGGAATGGATATTGATGATTTGTCCAAGAAGGAGCAATTAACATTTGTAGAGAAGTTTCTACAATACGTTGAAGAAAAAATGAAACTCAATTATGCCAAAGAAAAAGGGACACCGGAATTTATCGGACAATCTTTTTCAAGTTATATTGAAGATTACGTGATTGAAACGAATATCGTGACTTCCAACAGGCTCAGCCTTAATACTCAAGTAATATCATCAAAAAGTATGCGTGGGCAGGATTGGTACATCTATGACCAAGCAATTGTAAATGATCTTGAATGGGCATTAATTGAGGAAATTAATCAATTTTTAGAAATGCTACAAGAGAAATATAAGAATATCTATTTAGTAAGAAATGAACGTAAAGTAAAGTTTCGTGAAATTGGTCGTGTTCGAGGTTTTATGCCTGACTTCCTTCTTTTTATGGAAGACGAAGATTTCACGTATCAGCTCTTTATTGAACCAAAAGGACAACATTTAAAACTTCAGGATAAATGGAAAGAGGATTTCATGTTGTCGTTAACAGAATGTGATGATATTGAAGTTTTACATGATGGAAAAAAAGCACGTTTGATTGGCTTTAAATTTTATTCAGACACAAAAGAAGATAAACAGGCATTTCGTGAAGACTTTATAGAAAAATTAAATATCAAAGAACCTACTCAGGAAGAATTTAAGTTGAGTTACTAAATAAAGGTGTGCCAAAAATGGTACACCTCTTTTTTGTTCTCAAAAATCATTGTTAATTAAAAATAGTTCTCGTATTGTGTATTTTTCGCTGACTTTCTATCAATACCACGGTAAGATAATAATAGAAAGTTAACAAAAACATTAATATTAATATTAGGGGAGAGATAATAGATGGAACACTTATTAATTATTGTAAATGGCGGTAAAGAACACATTCTTATTAAATCTGATTTAAGTGAAAAATTGGATGGAATTAAATTCAATGATCCTATGAGTTTTATTAATCACTTAAATGCAAAATACGGAATCGGAAATTATGAACTTAAAAATGTATAAGGGGGAAAAGAAACTGGAATTTATTTATCAAGTAGTAACGACAACCGGTGCAAGCTATTTTGATAGTTTGGATGATTATATGATCAATGAATGGAATAACAATCCAAGGCAGCGTGAAGAATTACAGGATCAGCCTAAGCTAGATGGCCTGATTGGTCCAATGTTCAACGGTAATAAGGATGGAAAGGTATGTATCCGTTATGAAACTTATGAAGCTTATAGAATGTATTCAGCTTAATAGAATAGGAGTTGCTTATAATGAAATTAATAAATGTTTCTAAAGGTAAAATTCATATTTCAAAGGATGGTAAGGATCAGAGCATGTGTGGACAGGCTCCATGGTCCTTACCGGTAACGTTTTTTAGTGGAGAATTTGAGGAAGTAACGTGCAAACGTTGTAAGGAAGCAAAAGAAAAGGAAGCCAAATAAGGCTTCTTTTTTTGTGGTAAAATGTTTTCAAAATGAGAATTATTATAGCTTACAGTTCTCGATTTGTGCGTTAAAATTGTTAATGTGATTGATAATATTAATATTAATGGAGGCTATTATATGAAGTGTGCTAGATGTAATGGTAAAGGCGGATACAGACAATTAACAGGTTTCAGCGAGGATGATGTGGCTTGGGATCTTTGCCCTGAATGTGATGGTAAAGGAACCGTGGAGCTGGAAAAGAAGGAGCGAAAATGTGTCATGTGTGGGAAGGTTCATGCTTCTGTATTTGATGATGAACCGTTTTGTTCTTGGAAATGTGAAAAGGAATATGAGGATCATGTAAAGGACTTTCATTTTCCTGGCTATGGGGAGTTTTTAAAAAGATGATGTGCTCAGCTAATTTAATTTCAAGAGGCAACAAGATTCTGATCGGAAAAAGCGCTTGTGAAGTGATTCATATAATGCAAGATTTGGGCAAGATCACGTTTCAGATAGTAACTCCAACCGGCAGAGTAAAAACGAAAACAGTAAAGCCAAATCAAATGTTAAAATGTGTGTGAGAGGGATCTATGGATCCTTCTCTTTTTTTATGGAAATTTCCCAATTAGAGAACAAAATGGAGTACAATGTTAATTAAGATTAATAGAATTAATGGAATTAATAGAGCGATTAATGTAATTAATGAAGTTATGGGGGAATTTTAATGCAAGTGGTACAAGAGGCGAAACTGCCGAATAGTCTGCTGATGTTTTGTGAGTGCTGTGAAACGCAGTGGGATCGCTGGGATATAGATGTGGTGGAGCCAGATGAAACAGTTTTTGGAGTGAACAAGCTGCTAAAGGATTTTGATGAAGAAGAAGCGGAATTTAATTTTGCTTGCCCGGTGTGTGTAACTAGATATAATTTAAAGCCTGTTCAAACAGAACAAGCAAATAAATTCAGATATAGAAATGGCAGATTGAAAGAAATTTACCTGGGAGCCATCATTCAATGATTGAAATGAGATTGCGCGGAACGTTGAAGGATATGGAGGCCATGATTGAAACACTAAAATTTAATTATACGGTCCTATCTGTTTCTAAGCCGTATAAGGATGGCGGAGATTCGGAGCTTTATAGGATTTATATAAAAATAGAGGCGATTGAAGTATTAGGTTAACTCGATTAATGCGGTTAATCGTTGTTATATCAAGGTTTTGATAGTTAACATTAATAGGAGGTTAATAGAATGCCCACGGTTGGATTTAATGTCACGGATGAATATAAAGATCATGTGAAGCAGCTGATTGCAAATATGGGGTTAGAAGCTGAACCGGGAACTTGGTTCAAAAAAGCGGTTTCTTTGATGGAGCTTCAAAACATTCAGGAAGGTTCCGAGTTTGCGGAGGATCTGAAAGAGTTTGAAGGTCATGCATTACGATTATATGAAATTATGGATAATATCGTCAAACGCGGTTTATATAAAAGGGATGAAGCGGTTAGGAAAATTCAGCAGGATTTAGATCAAAAAGAAGCTGAGTTATTAACGGCACAGGTAAAATTGAATGGAGCGGAAGAAGCGGTTAAAACAGCTAGATCAGAAAAGGCAGCCATTGAAAAAATCAATGAGGATCTATTAAGGGAATTAAATGATGTTCGGAAAACGAATGAATCTCATGAGGAATCGATTAAGCTTTATAAAGGAAAAGTGGATGAATTATCTGGAATCATTACCGAATATAAAGGCTTTAAAGAAGAAAATCAGCGTTTAAAAAAGGAGCATGAGGCTCAGCTTCAAGAAGTCCGTGCGGAATTGATCAGTTTGAATGAGGCGAACGCTGAACTGCAGCAGGATTTAAACGATCTGAATTATCAGCTTAAGGAGAAAGATGTTGAGCGGGATCGTGCTTTATTGCAGCTGGAGCGCCAATATCAATCCAAACTGGCTTCTGCACATGAAGAATATAATGAGACGTTAAAAGGGTTATATGAGCAAATTAATAGTTTAAAGGATCAGAACAGGGAGCAGCAGCGTGATTTTGACGCAATGCTGAAAGAAGCTTTGGAAGAACGAAAGGAAGAAATTTAATAGGATGATAGCAAAAAAACCTTTCGAGCTTATCGAAGGGTTTTTTGTTGCTGTTCAGTATGTAGAGGATTAAGGCCGTGATCAGTAAAGGCTTGGAGCAAATGATCAATTTCATGGCTTTCAGGTAAATCTGAAAGATTATGTTTTTCTTTGATCTGAGCAATTTTCTCTTTTATGCGGTGCT